>NZ_JBHXTL010000118.1:0-31658 GCF_042677365.1 Kitasatospora sp. NPDC127116 | reverse complement strand
AAATCGTGGGCGCCGTATGTTGTTTAAACCCCACCCCCCACCCCCACCCAACCCCCTAGCCCGCGACGTTCGTCCCCCCCCCCTATTGCCCCCGCGGCAGCACACGCCGATCGCCCCGCCCCAAAACCCAGCCACCCCACGCACAGGAAGTCGGCCCCGCCGACTTCCTGCGCACCGGCTCGATGAAAGGACAGGGCCGGTCGGAGCCGCACCACCCCGAACAACCCACGCCCAAGCCCCGACACCGCACGAAAGTCGACCCCGCCGACTTCCTGTACGCCAGCCCAGACCGAGCGTTCTGCGAGGGCACGAGAGGTGCGCCCGTTGCACCGAAGGCCGGCTCCGATCAACGCGGTTGACGTTCGGCAAGGACCCGTTCCGACGGAGACAGGAACAAGCGCAGCCCTCCCCGAGCGACCTCTCGGCCACGGGGGCGCGTCCCAAAAGTACTGCTCACAGACATTCGTTGGCGGCTTCGACCAGCACCGTTGCTTCGTGGCGGACAGCGATTTCGTCGTGTCCCGTGGCTGCCGCGCGGTGGCGCTTGAAGCGGTGGATCACCATCACGGTGCCGCCGAGGCCGGTGCGGCGGCGCCCGGCACCCACCCTTCGAGAACGGATCCGTCACGACGGGCGCCACACCACGCCCGCCCCGGACCGGGTACCGCGAGGGCGACAGGGCCGGCCACCCGTCAGCTGCGCGAGCCACGCCGAGGCGGCCGCACGCACCTCCTGCGGACGTTCACCGATCCGGCCGCGGGACGTGCCGACCCCCCGGCATGCGGCGGAGCCCCGCAGCCGAACGGACGGGGCGTCAGCGCATGCCACCGGAAGCGAGGATGACATCCCCGGTGATCCAGCGCGCGTCGTCGGAGGCCAGGAAGGCCACCAGCGGGCCGTAGTCGTCCGGGGTGCCCGTACGGCCCAGTGGGGTGCCGGCGATCGCCTGTGCTTCCTGGGCCGAGCCGGGGAATCCCATGGCCCTGGTGCCCTCGGTGTCCGACGGTCCGGGCATGATCGCGTTGACCCGGATGCCGCGCGGGCCCAGTTCCTTGGCCGCCACGATGGTGAACGCGTTGACGGCGCTCTTGGACGCGACGTAGAGCGAGGCGTACGGCGGGTGGGTGAGCGTGCCGGCCGTCGAGACGTTGATGATCGACGCGGCGCCGATGTCGTCCTGCGCGGCGAGGGCCTGCGTCGTGAGGATCGTCCCGAGCAGGTTCGTGGTCATCTCGCGCTGGAACTCCTCCTCGGTGATGCCCGACAGCGGCGCGAAGGCGGCGACGGCCGCGTTGTTCACGAGCACGTCGACCGGTCCGTACTCCTCGCGCGCGCGATCGAACAGATGGCGCACGTCGTCGCCGCGGGCCACGTCCGCCCGGACCGCGATCGCCCGGCCGCCCTCGGCGGTGATGCCCGCGACGACCCGTTCGGCGCCCTTCGCGTCCTCCCGGTAGTTCACCACGACGGCCGCGCCGGTCCCGGCCAGCGCCTTGGCGATCCCCGCGCCGAGGCCCTTCGACGCTCCCGTGACGATCGCCGTACGTGCGTTGCTGCTGATCACAGTGACTCCTCGAACGTTGGTGCCTGCGGAAGTCACCGTAGGAAAGCTGGTTACTGCGAGGAAGTACGTACTTTTTTGTAACCTCATGACGTGATGGAAACTCAGCACGTCGCGACGGCCGCCCGGCTCCTGGCCCACGACACCTTCGACAACAGGTGCGTGCTCAGGCCGATCATCGATCAGACGACGAGCCGCTGGGCGACACTGATCGTCTCGGCCCTCATCGCCGGCCCGCACCGCTTCGCGCAGCTGCACCAACGAGTCGGTGGCATCAGCCAGAAGATGCTGTCGCAGAACCTCAAGGCACTGGCCCGGGCCGGGCTCGTCGACCGCCGTGTCGCGCCCACCACCCCGCCCCAGGTCACCTACAGCCTGACGGAACTCGGTGTCAGCCTGGCCGGGCCGCTGACCGAACTCATCCAGTGGTTCGGCCGGCACGGGGACGAGCTCCTCGCCGCCCAGGAGCACTACGACAGCCGGCAGGAGTCACAGCGCGCGTCCTGAGCGGGACGGCAGCCTGTCGGAACCGTCGCCTAGAGTGCGGCATCCAGTACGACGACGACGGCCGGCAAGAGGATGGGCGATGACCGAGGCGTGGACCCGACTGCGGGCGATCATGGGAGAGCCGGTGTACACCCCGGCACGCGTTCCGTGGGAGCTGGCGCCCTCCGAACTCGGGGTCCAGCTGCCCTCGGACTACCGCGCGTTCGTCGACCTGTACGGCGGGGTGAACCTGAACGGCGAGTGGGGCGTGTACACGCCGAGCGAGAAGCCGTCCTTCTACGAAGCGCCGGGCGGCCTGGCGGACTGGCGCATCACGAACGACGTCGATCTCCGCGACCAGATCGAGGGCGAGGAGCAGTGGTGGGACCGGCCGGGCCCCACCCCGGTGTTCCCGGACCCGGGCGGCCTGCTGTCCTGGGGCTGGAACAGCAACCACAACCAGTGCTGCTGGCTGACGACCAGTCCGGACCCCGAGCAGTGGCCGGTGACGGTGTTCTACGAGGACCGGCTCGACCACTTCGACGGCGGCTTCGCGGAGTTCCTGGCAACCGTGCTGACCGGCGGTTACGCGGCGGAGGACGAGCTGCTGGTGCGCGCGGACCCCGAGGTGTGGGGGCCTCAGCCGGCCCGACCCCTCTGGTCTCCCAAGAGCGACTGGGCGGGCAGGAACTGGGGCGCCGAGTGGGGCATCGAGGGGTTCCTCGCCGCGCCCGGGTCGACGGAGATGCCGTGGGTCAGGACGTGACGGGCGATCGGCGCGACGGGCAGCTCCGCTTCAAGGCGCCGATCCGGTACCGGCGGACGGGCCGGAGGACCTTGGTCCTCTTCCCGACCGCTCTGGCCTGCGCCCTCGCCTTCGTCCTCGCCGCGGGGGCCAAGGGCCGGGATCCCGCGATGATCGCGGCCTTCACGCTCTGCCTGATCGTCGCCTACGTCGTCGCCGCCTCCTTCGTGGGCCCGTTCTGCGGCAGTACCACGGTGGATTCCGCGGGCCTGACCACGCGGACCCTGCTGAGGACACGTGTGGTCACCTGGCCGCAGGTGCGGTCGTTCGGGGTCTCGCCGGAGGTCAACCGCGGCATCGAGCACTGTCTCCTGGAGGTGCGCCTGCACCGGGGGCGGGCAATCGTCCTGCCGGGCCTGGTCGCGTCGAGCGCGGACGACCCGGAGCTCCGGTCGCGCCTGTCCCAGCTGCGGGCCGCGTGGACCGCGCACCGATCCGCTGCCGCGGCCGGGTGATGCGGCTCGACGGGCGCGCTGCCCCGGCCGGGCCGGCCGGGCGGCCCGGCCGGGTCTGCCCCGCGGGGGCAGTGACTCTGCCCCCGCGTACCTGGCCGGGGGCCGACCGTGGCACGTATACAGGAGGCTGAGCCGTCCTCCGCCCCGAAAGGGTCCCTCATGCACGCACGGGAAGCCGCCAGAACGCCGGACGGCGCCCGCTCCGGCCGCCAGGGCGCCGACTCCGCGCGGACGGCCCGCACCGCAGCCGTACCGGTGCGGCCGGGGGCGGGCCTTCCGTCCCCGCAGGAGGTGGCCGCCCTGCAGCGCACCGTCGGCAACGCCGTCGTGGCCCGGATGTTCGAGGAGGCCCGCCACCGGCACGCCCCGGGCTGCGGCCACCAGGAGCCGGGCGGCGGCGGGGAGCCCGTGCAGCGCTCCTCCGTGCACCGGGTCCTCGGGTCGCCGGGCCGGCCGCTCGACGCCGGGCTGCGGGAGGAGATGGAGCAGCGGCTGCGGGCGGACTTCTCCGACGTGCGGGTGCACACCGGCACGGCCGCGCAGCGTTCGGCGCAGGAGGTGGGCGCCCGCGCCTACACCTCGGGCAGCCATGTCGTCCTCGGTGCCGGAGGGGCGGACAAGCACACCCTGGCCCATGAGTTGACCCATGTGATCCAGCAGCGCAACGGCCCGGTGGCCGGCACGGACCACGGCAACGGCCTGCGCGTCAGCGACCCGTCCGACCGCTTCGAGCGCGAGGCGGAGGCGACCGCGCGCCGGGTGATGGCGGCGCCGGTGCAGCGGGCCGTCGCCGTCCCGGACTCGCCCGGCCGCGCGGACCGTGCCCCGGTCGGGGCGGTGCCGGGCGGGGTGGCCGCGGCGGTGCAGCGGGTCGTCACCGTCGCCAGGGGAACCATCGGCACGGCGGAGGAGACCGAGAAGGTCCAGTGGAAGGCCGACCGTCACAAAAGACTGCCGGCGGCGGACAAGCAGGCGATCCTGGCCGAGATCGGGAGGATGGCCGAGGCGGACGAGACCGAACACTTCACCTCGTACGAGAAGCTCATCGACGCGGCCCACGCCCGGGTGCGGGCGGCGAGCGGGCAGAACCTGGCGCCGGTGACCCCCGCCGCGATCGCCACCGGGGGCTTCCAGCACGCGCTGACGATCTCCGACGAGGAGCAGATGAAGCGCCACAAGGAAGTGCGCCGGCGGCTGTCCCTGCGCGGGGTCGGCCTCGATCTGGAGGCGTTCCGCAACCGGCAGGCGATGGTGAACCCGTTCACGTACAGCGACGTGGAGGACGGCGCCTCCTACACCATCGGCGCCGGCGGGAACTTCGTCCTCGGCAGCGTGCAGGAGGGCGACTACTCCCAGCTGTTCGACCTGGCCAGGACCAACTCGGGGCTCACGGAGCAGCAGTTGGCGAACCGGTTCATCAAGGCGCTGGTCGAGAGCGGCAGCAAGCCGTTCGACGATCTGCCCAAGGACGCGCAGAAGTACTGCGCCAAGATCGTGGCCATCATCCAGGGCGCCGAGTTCCGCCGGGCCGCCGCCAACCCGACCGCGGCCGTCGCGGCGTTCAACAAGGTGGTCACCGGTGAGACGGCCACGCTCCACGAAGCGATGAACCGGTTCACCCTGTTCGCCAAGACCGGCGGCGGGTCGGCGGACTCGCAGTACCACCGCGACAGCAAGGAGCCCGACGCGGAGCTCAACGCCCGCATCCTCCAGGAGTTCAGGTCACTGGCCCAGCTCGTGTCCGCGAACGGTTTCGACCCCAACGACGAGAATCAGTTCTACACGGCCTGCGAGACCATCGCGGTCGGGTCCATGAACTCCTTCAAGTCGAACTTCAGCTACACGATGACGTGAGCGGGCCGGCCCCGGGGACGCCGCAGGCGCCGAGGTGTCGGCCGTCGCCGCCGCGACGACGGCCGACTCCCGTGTGCGGTGGGTCAGTTGTCGTTGTTGACCTTGGTGTAGGCGGAGCTGTAGCCGGTCGGACAGTAGAGGGTGTCGCTCCCGTTGCCCATGTGCCAGGAGCCGAAGACCGTCGTCTGGTTGCCCTTGACGTTGTCGTTGTTGCAGACCAGCACCAGCTGCCAGTGGTTCTTGGTGGCGGTGGTCTGACAGCTCACCGACCCCCAGTTCGTGCCCTGGGTGGTGCTGCAGTACGAGGTCGCCGACGCCCCCGGCGCCGCCATCACACCGGCGGCCACCAGCAGCGCCGCACCGGTTCCCAGAGCCGCAATTCGACGCATGGCCTTCTCCTTCGTCGCATCTCGAACAATCGGTGCGGTCAGCATGCCGAAGATGCGATCGGATGTATCCACCGTCGGCGCGACTGGCCGAAACCGGCCCGTCCGCTTCCTGGGGCAGCACCTGCCGGAACCGCCGCGCACCCGGGGCGCCCGGCCGGGGAGGGAAGGTCCCGGCCGGGCGCCCGACGGTCAGTCGGCTACCGCTCAGGGGCCCGTGATCGTCCAGTACACGGCGGCGTTGTTGCCGCTGCCCCCGCTCTGCGCGAACCGGAACATCGGGTCGGAGCCGGCGGAGTCGTAGCCGTTGCTGCCGGCGTACGGGTTGTTCCAGTGCAGCTGCACGCGCTTGCCGTTGAGCCCGGGGTTCCCGCAGTTCTCCGCGTCGTAGATGACGTGGCCCTCGGTCCCGGTGAGGAGGCCGTTGCTCTCGGACTGCCAGCGCCCGGTGTTCCCGTCGCGCACGATGGCGTCCGGGGCCAGGCCGCTCGACCAGATGCCGTGGTCCAGCCAGGCGTTCTGCAGGCGCAGTTCGCAGCCCGTCCAGTTGACGACCGCGACCTGCGTGCTGCGCGCCGCGCTCAGCGCCTGCGCCGGCTGCTGGTCCGCGGTGGCCGCGCCGGCCGGGGCGGCCGTCGCGAACAGCGCGGCGGCGACGCCCGCCGCGGCCAGCGCCGAACGGACCAGGGACTTCCGCTGTGCCATGGAGTACTCCTCTCGTTCCCGGACCGCATCGGTGCGGTCCGACTGCTCGAAGCCTCGGCCGGGCCCGTCAACAGGCGGTCGACAATGTGTTGACAGGCGATGGACAAGCAGCGCGCCGTCGACCGCCCGGACCGGGCACGGCGCCTCTGACCAGGGGTGATGCGGTCGGTATCATGCGCCGGGGGGATCGTTGCGCGGGCGGAGGGGGACGGCTGGTGGGTGGTTTGCGGTTCGCGGTGCTGGGGCCGCTGCGGGGGTGGCGGGACGGCGGCGAGCTCGTGCTCGGGTCGCCGCAGCAGCGGAGCCTGCTGCTCGCGCTGCTGCTGCGGGCCAACCACCCGGTGTCGACCGGTCAGCTCGTCGACGACCTGTGGGGCGAGGAGCCGCCCGCCAAGCCCTCCGCCGTGATCCGCACCTACGTCCACCGCCTGCGCCGCGTCCTGGGGCCCGACGCGCCGACCACGCTCAGCGGGGGCTACCTGCTCGCCCTGGACCCGGGCGCACTGGACACCCACCGCGTCGAGGAGCTCCTCGACGAGGCGAAGGAACTGCGCGCCGACGGCGAGCACGCCCACGCCGCCGGCGCGCTCCGCTCGGCGCTGGCCCTGTGGCAGGGCGAGCCGATGACCGCGCTCCCCGGCCCCTACGCCGAACGGCAGCGCGGCGAGTGGGCCGAACGCCGGGTGACCGTCCTGGAGTCCTGTCTGGAGGCCGAGATCGAGGCCGGACCGTCCGGCGAGCTCGTCGCCGAACTGACCGCCGTCGTGGCCGAACACCCGCTCAGGGAACGGTTCTCCGAACTGCTGATGCTCGCCCTCTACGGAACCGGCCGGCAGGCCGAGGCCCTGGGCCTCTTCCGCACGGCGGACCAGCGGCTGCGCGAGCAGCTCGGCGTCAGCGCGGGCCCCGGACTGCGCGAACTGCAGCGCCGGATCCTGGTGGCCGACACCGGCCTCGTGGCGCCCCCGCGGCCCCGGGCCGCCGCCGCCACCCGCCCGCCGTACCGGGCGGCGGTCCGGCCCACCCAGGTCCCGGCCGACCTCGCCGACTTCACCGGCCGCGAGGCGCAGACCGAGGCCCTGCGGGCCGTCCTGCTCGCCCCCCGCACCGTGCCCGTGGCCACCGTCTCCGGCCTGGGCGGCGTGGGCAAGACGGCGCTGGCCGTCCACGTCGCGCACGAGCTGGCCGCCGACTTCCCCGACGGCCAGCTCTACCTCGACCTGCACGGCGCCGACGGCCGCCCGACCCGCCCCGAGGAGGCCGTGGGCACCTTCCTGCGCTCCCTCGGCGTACCGGCGGACGCACTGGCCCCCGGGCTCGCCGAACGCTCCGCCCAGTTCCGCTCGCTGCTCACCGACCGACGCGTGCTGGTCGTCCTCGACAACGCCCGGGACGCCGAACAGATCCGGCCGCTGCTGCCCGGCCGGCCCGGCTGCGCCGTGCTCGTCACCAGCCGGGCCAGGCTCGGTTCGCTGCCCAACGCGCACGTCGTCGAACTCTCCGCCTTCGCCCGGCAGGAGGCCCTCGGCCTGCTCGGCCGGGTGATCGGCGGGCAGCGGCTGCGGGCCGAGGAGCGGACGGCCGCGGAACTCGTCCGGCTCTGCGGGCACCTCCCGCTGGCCGTGCGCATCCTCGCCGCCCGCCTCGCCTGCCGGCCGGACTGGACCATGGCCCGGCTGCTCGACAAGCTGGCCGGCGACGGGCGCCGGCTGGACGTGCTGCGCGCCGGGGACCTCGCCGTCGAACCGGCGTTCCGCTTCGGCTACGACCAGCTGACGCCCGAACAGGCCCGGGCCTTCCGGCTGTTGGCGGTGCCGGAGGTACCGGACCTGTCACCGGGCGCGGTCGCGGCGGTGCTCGGCCTGCCCGAGGAGGAGGCCGAGGAACTGGCCGAGTCGCTGGTCGACTGCTCGATGCTGGAGACCGCGCCCCCGGACCGCTACCGGTACCACGACCTGCTGCGCGCCTTCGCCCAGCAGCTCGCCCCGGCCCCGCAGGCCGGGCCGCGGGAGGAGGCCGGGCCGCGGGCGGGGGCCGGCTCGCAGGAGGCGGCGGAGGACTTCCCGGCCGCCGTGCTCACCCGGCTGGCGGCCCACCACCACGCCGAGACCGTCGCGGCCCTCGGCCCGTCCACCGCCCGCGCCGCCCTGCCCGGCGCCGTTGCCGACGGCGGTGCCGGAGCCGATGGCGGTGCCGGTGGCGATGGCGGTGCCGGTGGCGATGGCGGTGCCGGAGCCGATGCCGGTACCGGAGCCGCCTTGCGTGCGGCGGCGCCGCCCCACGGCCGCGTCGACTACCACGGCATCGGCGCACTGGTCGGCCAGTACGCCGGGCTCCCCGAGCCGCCCCGGCTCGACCTGGTCGCCGAACTGCTGCTCGGCTGCAGCCTGTTGTGCGACACCGGCCAGGCCACCCGGCCGCTCGGGCACGCGGCCAAGGTCCTGCTCCGGGCCGCCCTCCGGCAGGGCGACCGCACGGCCGAGGTCAGGGCCCGGCTGGTGCTCGGACGGCTGCTCACCGAGGTCGGCTCCGAACCCGCGGCCCTCGCCGAACTGCTCAGGGCCCGCGACCTGTGCACCGCCCACGACCTGCCGGGGCCGCTGCTCGCCCTGGCCCACGCCTCACTGGCCGCCCTGTTCGTCCAGGTCGGCCGGCCGGGCGACGCGGTCGCCGGCTTCACGGCGGCGGTCTCGGCCTGGGAGAAGCTCGGCGACCGGCGCTCGGTGGCGGCCGAACTGCTCAACCTGGCCCGCGCGTTCACCGAACTCGGCCGGTTCGACGCGGCCGTCCGCGTCGTCGACCAGTCCCTGCTGATCTGCCACCGGCTCGCCGACCACGACCTCCAGGCGCTCGCCCTCGACTCGATGGGGACGATCGCCCACGACCGCGGCGAGTTCGAACAGGCCCTGCACCACCACCGCAACGCCCTGTCGCTGCTGCGGCCGGACGACCGGCGCCGCACGGGCCGTACGCTGCTGCGGCTCACCGAGTCGCTGCGCGCCGTCGGCCGCGGCGAGGAGGCCGTGGCGGCGGCCGACCGGGCGGTCGAGGTGCTGACGCTCGACGGCGACCGCCGGGGACGGGGGCTGGCCCTGGCGGCGCTCGGCGACGCACTCGCCGAGCGCGGCGGGGACGGCGACGGGGAGGCGGCCCGGGCCCACCGGTCGGAGGCCTACGACATCCTGGCCTCCCTCGGCTCCCCCGAGGCCAACCGGCTGCGCGCCCTGATCGGCCCGGGCGGGCCCGCCGTGCGGCCCCGCCGGCAGTGGCCGTCCTGGCTGCCGGAGTGACCCTCCCAGGGCCCGGCCGGCGGCCGGCGGCTCACCTCAACGTCCACACCTGGTTGTCCGCACCCGAGCAGGGCGCCACTCGCACCCAGTGGCCCACGCCGTCGGACGTCAGGCACAGGTTGGTGTCGGCGTTGACGATCCGGTGGCCGCCCGGAACCGGCGTGATGGCCCAGACCTGGTTCCAGTTGGACGGGGGGCTCGTCCAGATCTGCACCCGGCCGCTGTCCCTGTCCTGGTCCAGCCCCTTGGTGAAGTTGCTGGAGGCGTTGCGCAGGTAGTACCGCCCCTCGTCGACCTTGTCCAGCCGCCACACCTGCGCCAGCGTGCCGTTGGCATCGAAGGTGTCGACCTGGTTGCCGTCCCGGTCCTTGGAGTAGGAGTTGTCCAGCGTGCCGCCGTTGCTGCTGATCCGCGCCAGCTCGGGCAGCGGCGCCACCGGCTGCCGGGTGGGCTGCGTCGGCGTCGCGGACGCCGTGGGCGTGGCCGTCTCGCCGGGGGCCGGCCGGACCGGGGCGGTGGGGGTCGGCGCGGGCGCGACGGGGTTCTCCCCGGTGGTGGAGGCGGGGGCCGGGAGCGGGGCGGAGCTGCGGGTGGGCGCGGGGGCGGCCGGGGCGGGGGGCGTGGCGAAGGGGCTCCGGGTGGTCGGCGCGGGGGCGGCCGGGGCGGGGGCGGGACTCTCACCCGTGCCCGGCACGGCCGGCGGGGGCGGGAGCGGGAGCGCGGCCGGGGCGGACGGCTGTCCGGTGAGCGGGCCGGCGGCCTCCACGAACGCGGCGGCGTCCGGCCGGGCGGGGCCGTCCGTGGGCCCGGCGACGGCGGCGGTGTCCTGCGGCGCGCCGTTCCGGTCGGGCCGGACGACCGCCGCCCCGGCGGCCCCGGCCACGCAGAGCAGGGTCAGGGCCGTCACCCCGGCCAGCGCCCGCAGGCGGTGCCCGGTCCGCGGGGCGCGTCCGGTCCTCGGGGCGTGTCCGGTCCGCGGGGCACGCGCCGCGACCGGCCGGGGCCCGGCCCCACTCCCTGTCCAGGACGGGGACGGGCCCGGCGACGGCGCCGCCTCCACCGCGGTGAGGGCGCGGCGTGCGGCGGTGGCCATCGTCGCCGCGTCGGGCCAGCGCTCACCGGGTTCCTTGGCCATCGCCCGCTCGACCAGCGCCCACACCGGCGCGGGCACCTCCCCGGGAAGCGGCGGCACGGGCTCCGTCAGGTGCTTGAGGATCACTTCGAGGGCGGTCTCCCCCTCGTACGGGAGCCGGCCGGCGAGACACTCGTAGAGGACCACGCCGAGCGCGTAGAGGTCGGCCGAGGCGGTGACCGTCCCGGTGGAGGCCTGTTCCGGCGCCTGGTAGGCGGCCGTGCCCAGCACCATCCCCGGGACGGTCGTCCGGGCGTCGCAGTCGGGCCGGGCGATGCCGAAGTCCGCGATCACCGTCCGGTCGCCGCGGACCATCAGGTTGGCCGGTTTGATGTCCCGGTGGACCACCCCGGACCCGTGCGCGGCCTCCAGCGCCTCCAGCACCTGCAGGGCCAGCTCCAGGGCCTCCGCCACCGGCAGGGCTCCGCGGCGCTCCAGGACGGCGCTCAGCGGTTGCCCCTCGATCAGCTCCATGACCAGGTAGCCGACCGGGCGCCGCCCGTTCGCGGCGCCGGACCCGGCGTCAGGCCCGCGGTCGGGCCCGTGGTCGTCGCCGGACCCGGCCTCGGGCCCGTGGTCGTCGCCGGGCCCGGCCTCGGGCCCGCGGTCGTCGCCGAGCCCGGCGTCGGGCCCGCGGTCGTGGTCGTGGCCGGGCCCGCGGTCGTGCCCGTAGTCGTACACGCCGACGATGCCCGGGTGCCGCAGCCGGGCCATGACCCGGGCCTCGGCGTGGAAGCGCTCGGCGAAGCCGGGCTCGTCCAGCAGGGCGGGCTTCACCACCTTGACCGCCACCCGGCGGCCGAGGACCTCGTCCTCGGCGAGCCACACATCGCCCATCGACCCGCCGCCCAGCCAGTCCACCAGTCGGTAGCGGTCGGCGAGCACGGTGCCGCGCATGCATCTCCCTGAATCGAGCCCGAGGACCGGAGCGGATCCGGGACCGGCCCGGTTCCCCGGGCGCACCCTGGTCCGGGCGCACTCCGAGGATCATGACACCGGCAAGTCAACTACTGAATTCCCATCATATGAACCGCTCTCGGCTCGGGCCATCACCGGCCCCCGCCCCCCGGCGGGCCGGCGGCGGGCCCGGTCCCCTCCGGCGACGTGCGGGGCGCCCGAGCCGTCGTTCGCCCACGGACGGTGCGACCCGGGGGCGTCTCCGCGCAGGTCGCGGGCAGCCGACCGTGCACGGACGGCCTCCGGTCCACGGCCCGGTGAACCGCCCCGCCCGGCACCCCGAACAGGAGGCGGATCCGACGGGCTTCCACGGACTTCCGCGGGTTCCGCGGGCTTCTGTGGGCGGTTCCGGTGCGAATGCCGACGTACCGGCGCATAGCGTTCCGGGGTTTGCCCCTCCCCCAGGGGAAGGCGGCACAGTGGCGGGCGTGCAGGAGAACGTGATCACCATCGGCGAACTCGCCGCCCGGACCAGGCTCAGCCTCAAGGCCCTGCGGCTCTACGACGAGCGGGGGCTGCTGCCGCCCGCCCTGGTCGACGCGCGCACCGGGGTGCGCCGCTACGGCCCGGCGCAGGTCGAGCGGGCCCGGCGGATCGCGCTGCTGCGCGCCGCCGGGCTGCCGCTGGCGCGGATCGCGGCCGTGCTGGACACGGCCGCCCCGGACCCCGGCGCAGACCCCGACGCCGACGCCGACGGCACCGCGGACGCCGACGGCAACGCGGGCGAGCGGGAGCTGCTGGCGTACTGGCGGGAGCGGGAGGCCGAGCACGCGGCCCGCCGGGAGGCGGTGGGCTACGCCCGGGAGGTTCTGAGCGGAAGGAGCACCACCGTGTTCGAGATCGCCGAGCGCGACGTGCCCGAGCAGCGGGTGCTGTTCGTACGCCGGCACGTGGACGCCGCCGCGCTGCCCGGCTTCCTCGCCGAGGCCGGCGAGTTGCTGCTCGGCCGGCTGCGGGAGGTCGGCGCGTGCCTGTCCGGACCGCTGTTCGCGGTGTACCACGGCCTGGTGGGCGAGGACTGCGACGCCCTGGTCGAGGTCTGCGCCCCCACCCCGAACGACGTCGGGCCGCACGGCCCGTTCGCGGTGCGCATCGAACCCGCGCACCGCGAGGCGTACACCGCCCTGACCCGGCGGGGCTTCACCGCGATGGCCGCCGCCCACGACGCGGTGGGCGCCTGGGCCGCCGCCCGCGGGTACGGGCGGGGCGGGCCGAACCGGGAGGTGCACTACCCGAACCGGGCGACCGCCGGACCGCAGGAGCCCGTCGTGGACGTCGCCGTGCCGCTGGCCGCGGGGCAACCGCCCGTCGCCGTAAGGATTTCTGGACTTGTGGGTCCATTGTCGACTGCCTAGCGTGCTTGCTCGTTCCCCTCTTCCCCTCCCTCGCTTCGACGCGCTTCGACCCGCTTCGACGAGCCCGCACAGGAAGGTGTCAGCCCATGCACGCGATCCGGATCGAGGAGCACGGCGGCCCCGAGGTCATGCGCTGGACCGAGCTGCCGGACCCGGCCCCCGGCCCCGGCGAGGCGCTGGTGCGCCTGGGCGCGGCGGGGGTCAACTACATGGACGTCGGCGCCCGGGCCGAGGGCGGCCCGGGCTGGGCGGCACCGGTGGTCCTGGGCGCCGAGGGCATGGGGTACGTCGTCGCGCTCGGCGAGGGGGTGGACGGCCTGGCCGTCGGCGACCGGGTGACCTGGTTCTACCACCCGGGCAGCTACGCCGAGTTGCTCGCCGTCCCGGCCGCCTCGCTGGTCGCGGTGCCGGACGGCGTACCGGACGAGATCGCGGGCGGCCTGCTGATGCAGGGCCTGACCGCGAGCCACCTGAGCACCGAGACCTACCCGATCGCCCCGGGCGACACCGCCGTGGTGCACGCGGCGGCGGGCGGGGTGGGCCGGTTGCTGACCCAGCTGGTCACGGCGCGCGGCGGCACCGTGATCGGTCTGGTCTCCCGCGAGGAGAAGGCCGCCGTCGCGAAGGAGGCGGGCGCCGACCACGTGCTGGTCCACTCCGGTGGTGGCTTCGAGGACCGGATCAGGGAGCTGACCGGCGGGCGCGGGGCCGACGTCGTCTACGACGGCGGCGGAGCCGACACCTTCCGCTCCTCCCAGCTGGCCCTGCGCCCGCACGGGGTGCACGCCTACTACGGCCCCTTCATGGGCGTGCCCGAGCTGCGGCCCACCGACCTGCCGAACAGCATCCTGCTGACATACCCGGTGGTGCACCACCACGTCCCCACCCGCGAGGCGCTGGTGCGGCGCGCCGGCGAGCTGTTCGACCTCGTCCTGTCGGGCCGGCTCACCCCGCGGATCACCGGCCGCTACCCGCTGGCCGAGGCGGCCCGGGCGCACGCGGACCTGGAGTCCCGGCGCACCACCGGCAAGCTGGTGCTGCTGCCGTGACCGTACCGAAGGGGCAGGTGCCGCCGACCCGCAAGGGCGCCGCGACCAGGCAGCGCATCGTCGAGGGCGCCGCCCTGGAGATCCGCGGGACGGGCGTGTTCGCGCTGCGCCTGGAGGACGTGATGGCCCGCACCGCGACCAGCAAGAGTCAGCTGTTCCACTACTTCCCCGGCGGGAAGGACGAACTGCTGCTGGCCGTGGCCCGCCTGGAGGCGGCCCGGGTGCTCGACGACCAGCAGCCGGAGCTGGACTCCCTCACCTCCCGGGAGGCCTGGTGGCAGTGGCGCGACAAGGTCCTCGCCCGCTACCGCGCGCAGGGCGTCGACTGCCCGCTGCACGTGGCCCTGTCCCAGCTGGGCACGGCCACCGACGCGGGCCGCACGGTGGCCGCCGAGCTGCTGGGGCAGTGGCAGCGCCGGCTCGCCGCGGGCATCCGCCACCTGCGGGACGGCGGGGCGCTCGCCGCCGGCCTGGACGCCGAGCGGGAGGCCGCGGCGCTGCTGGCCGGGGTCCAGGGCGGGGTGCTGATCCTTCTGACCACCGGCTCCACCGACCACCTGGAGGCGGCGCTGGACTCGGGCCTCGCCCGGCTGGGGCTGACGCCGAGGTGAGCCGAGCCGAGCCGGGTTGATACCGGCCTGACGGAGCGCTCACGGGGAGCCGGCCGGCGGCCCGCCGCGGCCCGTCCAGGGTGACGCAGCGGGGTCACCCCCGTACGGACGGGCATCGCCCGGGTGTGGAACGGGTCACAGTTCCAGGGCTGTTGGGGGCCGCGGGTGAGAAGGGTCACGCCCGGAGCGCTCCCGCGGCCCGCGGCGGCGGCCGCCCCCGGCAGGACTGGGCGGGCGCCGTTCCGGCACGGGCGAAGGGCCCGTCCGCTTCGGGACCTTGGTCGTGAATCCCCTCGACCTTCGGCCCGGTGGCGGCCCCGCGGGACCGGGGCAACCGTGGACGGTCGCCCGTTGTGACCGGGCGATGGCGCCGTCCGAGGTGGGCGGCGTCTTCCCCTGCCGTCTACCCGGCGCACGGTGCGCAGTGCGTGCCGTACGCTCCGGAGGACCCCCAGCACATGTCCCAGACCATCGACAACGCCCCGTATACCGCGTTCCACCGCAGGCTGGCCCTGGCCTGTTCGGGCGGACCCCTGCTCGACGGCTACATCCTGAGCATCGTCGGCGTCGCCCTGATCGGGATGCGCCCGGACCTCGGGCTGTCCACCGCCGAGGTCAGCCTGATCGGCGCCGCCGCGCTGGTGGGGATGTTCGTCGGCGGCGCGCTCTTCGGCGTGCTGACCGACAAGATCGGCCGGGAGGTGATGTACACCGCCGACCTGCTCGTGATGGTCGCCTGCTCGGTGCTCTCCTTCTGGGTGGACGCGGTGTGGGCGATCGCCGTGCTGCGCTTCGTGCTCGGCATGGCCGTGGCCGCCGACTACCCCATCGCCACCTCGCTGCTCGCCGAGTGGCTGCCCGCCAGGAAGCGCGGCCGCCTGCTCGGGCAGCAGATCGTCGCCTGGTACGCCGGCTCGGTGCTCGCCTACGTGGTGGGCTACCTGTTCCTGGAGCTGGCCGGGCCGGGCAGCTGGCGGTGGATGCTGGCGAGCTCCACGGTGCTGTGCGTGGTGTTCCTGGTGATCCGGCGCGGCTCGCCGGAGTCCCCGCGCTGGCTCGCGGCCAACGGGCGGGTCGGTGACGCGGTGCGCGTGGTCGAGAAGCACCTCGGGGTCCGGGTCGACGGCCGCGAGCTGATGCCCGATCCGGCCGAACGCGGCCGCCCCGCCGGGCTGCGCCTGCTGATGACCCAGCCCTACCGGCGCCGCACCCTGTTCTGCGGCCTGTTCTTCATGTGCCAGGTCGGCCCGCTGTTCGCGATGCTCACCTTCGGCCCGCAGATCCTCTCCTCCTTCGGCATGCCGGGCGGCACCGTGATGGAGACCCTCGGCACCGGCCTGATCAGCCTGGTCTTCCTGCTCGGCTGCTACCCGGCGCTGCGCCTGATCGACACCCGCGGCCGGCGGCCCGTCATCATCTGGTCCTTCGCGCTGATGACCGTCCCGCTGGCGCTGCTGGGCGTGTGGCCCACCGCCCCGGCCGCCGTCGCGCTGCTGGCGCTGTGCGCGTACGCCTTCCTGTGCGGCGGGCCGAACGTGCTCGACTGGACGTACCCCAACGAGCTGTTCCCCACCGAGATCCGCGCCACCGCCGTGGGCGTCGCCACCTCGGTCAGCCGGATCGGCGCGGCCGTCGGCACCTACCTGCTGCCGCTGTCGCTGACCGGGCTCGGCACCGGCCCGACCATGCTGATCGCCGCCGGGACCACCGCCGTCGGCCTGCTGGTCTGCGTCCTGTGGGCCGAGGAGACCCGCGGCACCGCCCTCGGCGCCTCCCCCGCGGCCGCCGCCGGCACCTCCGGCTCCGCCCCGCGTACGGCCCGGGCCGCCGTCCCGGCCCAGCGGCTCCCGCAGACGGCGCGCTGACGGCCGCCGCTGCACGCGGCCCCCGCGCCCCGCTTCCGACGGCGCCGCCCGGTTCCCCCGGGCGGCGCCGTCCGGCGTTACGGGATGCCGACTCCCTTTTCCCGCACCACCGACGGCGCCCGCCCGACTCGCACCGGCGGCTCCGGCGGCACCGACCGCACCGGCCGCACCGACCGCACCGACCGCACCGGCGACACCGTCACGAGCCGCCGACCCCCGCGCCCCGAAGGCGTTCCAGGGTGGCGTGGTAGGCCCGCCACAGGGGGCGCGGGCCGCACCAGGAATGGGGCGGCAGGAGGTCGTCGCGCTCCACGCCGGCGGGCAACCGGCCGGTGACGGGGGTGACCACGCGTCCGCGGTGGTGGGCGAGGTAGGTCCAGAAGCCGACGGCGAGCGGTGCGGCGGCCACGCCCGCGGGGACCGGCCAGGCCTCGCCGGTCTGCGGGTGCCGCGGCACCACGGCGATGTCCGGGAGCGGGCCGGGCAGCGGCAGGCCGGGACCGGCCAGAGCCACGCGCCGGGGAGGGCGCCCGGCCGCCCGTCCCGGGGGGAGCAGTTGGTCGAGCAGCGCGTGGAAGGCCTCGGCGAGGGGGCCGCCGGGCAGGACGACGGGCGAGCCGTCCGCGGCGGCGACCAGGTGGGCGAGCACCACGGCCGACTCCGCCTCCCAGCGCGGGTCCCACCGCCCCGTCTCGTCGAACGGCTCGGCGGCGCACCACCATTGGGTGAGCGCCGCCCAGTCCGCGACCGGTCGGGCGGGGCCCGCGGGGACGGGGCGCACCGCGTCCGGCTCCAGCCAGGTGGCCTGCCACAGCGAGCAGTCGTCGATCCTGGTCGCGACCTTCCGGCCGCAGCCGGCGCAGGTGACGTTCGGGCCGTTGCGGCCGTCGATGCCGCAGCAGGCGCCGGGTTCGCGCCGCTGGACGAGGGTGGTGCCGTGGGCGTCGCCGGGGGCGATCACGATCGAGCGGGAGGCGCTGCGAGGGTGGTCGTCGACGGCGTAGGTGCCCGAATCCATGAGGACGGGCATGGGGTGGCCGTTGCCGTAGCCGAAGCCCGCGTAGGCGGGGTACGGGACCCGTGACAGCGGCACGGTCAGTGCGTGTCCGCACCGCCCGCACGCGAAGAACTCCATGCACTCCCCTGTTCCGGCGCCGGGAGCGGTCGTGCGCGGCGCCGGTGGGTGAGTATCGCGGGCCCGGCGGCCGAAGCCAACGGGTTTTCCGCCGGACCCGGGCCCGATCCCGGACCCAACCCCGTAACCGACCCCGGGGCGGGGCCGGCCCGACGGAGAACCCTTGCAAGTCCCTGCATGTGCAACTATTGTTTGCGAATGTAAATGCAGCTGCAAAAGTTGCACACCAGCCCTTGATTCGCCTCCGCGTCCTGGCGCCGGCCCGACCCACCGGGAGTCCGACATGAGCACCTCTCTCTTCGCCCCGCTCACCCTGCGGTCGCTGACCGTCCCCAACCGCATCTGGATGCCGGCGATGTGCCAGTACAGCGCCGCCCCGAACGGGGACGCGGCCGGCGTGCCCACCGACTGGCACTTCACCCACCTCGCGGCCCGCGCCGCCGGCGGCACCGGGCTGATCATCACGGAGGCCACCGCGGTCAGCCCCGAAGGACGCATCAGCCCGTACGACCTCGGCATCTGGAACGACGCGCAGGTCACCGCCTTCCGCCGGATCACCGACTTCCTGAAGAGCCAGGGCACCGTCCCCGCCATCCAGCTCGCCCACGCCGGGCGCAAGGCCTCCACCGAGCGCACCTGGATCGACCGCGGACGCCCCGTCACCCCGGACGAGGAGCACGGCTGGACCCCGGTCGGCCCCAGCGCCGACGCCTTCTCCCCCGCCCACACCACCCCGGACGAGCTGACCGAGGAGCAGATCGGCGAGATCGTGCGGCAGTTCGCCGACGCCGCCCGGCGCGCCCTCGACGCCGGCTTCCAGGTCGCCGAGGTCCACGGCGCCCACGGCTACCTGGTCCACCAGTTCCTCTCCCCCGCGTCCAACCACCGCACCGACGGCTACGGCGGCTCCTACGAGGGCCGCATCCGCTTCGCGCTGGAGGTCGTCGACGCCGTCCGCTCGGTGTGGCCCGAGGACCTGCCGGTCTTCTTCCGCGTCTCCGCGACCGACTGGATCACCGAGAACCCGCAGGACGGCCGCGAGGGCTGGACCTCGCAGGACACCGTCCGCCTCGCCAAGGAGCTCCGGGCCCACGGCGTCGACCTGCTCGACGTCTCCACCGGCGGCATCGTCCCCGACGCCCGGATCGAGGCCGGGCCCGGCTTCCAGGTGCCCTTCGCCGAGGCCGTGCGCCGCGAGACCGACCTGCCGGTGGCCGCCGTCGGCCTGATCACCGACCCCGCCCAGGCCCAGGACATCCTCACCGACGGCCGTGCCGACGCCGTCCTGATCGGCCGCGAACTGCTGCGCGACCCCTACTGGGCCCGCCACGCCGCCGCCACCCTCGGCGGCGAGGTCGCCACCCCCGCCCCGTACCACCGCGCCTGACGCCCGCATGCGCGCGTGGGGCGGGGAGCCGATCCGGTCGGCTCCCCGCCCCACGCGGGCACCCGGAGGCGACTCAGGCTCCCTGTCGCCGCGAGTCGTCGGCATCCTCGGTGCCCTCGTCGTCCACGGCCGTGGCGTCGCTCAAGTCCTCCACCCTCACCGGCCGTTGGCCGTCGAACACGACCGCGAGGCCGTAGGGGTCGCAGATCGGCAGGCGTCCCTCGGCGAAACGCAGGTGCCACTCGTCGAGGTAGAAGTTGAGCTGCGGGCAGTCCAGTGGGAAGTCCGCGACGGGCAGGCCGCGGTAGGGCCGCGCCTGCGCTTCGGTGAGGCCGAAGAAGGCCGGGTCGGCCTCCACCTGCTCGCGCACGAAGCGGATCCCCGTCCCGATGTAGTGGTCGACCCTGCCGAGCACCTCGCCGACCAGGGGAAGGTCGGCCCGGTCGAGGTCGTCGGTGCCTTCGAGCAGGACGGTGGCCTCGACGGGGGCACCGTACAGCGCGCTCCTCGGCGCCCGGGCCACGCTCCAGACCCTCAGCCCGTCGGGCCCCTGATCGGGGAGCAGCTGTCCGATGCCGCTGCGGAAGACGTTCGAGGACACGGCTGCTCCATCTCGCGAAGCCCGGGGCCGCGGCCGCCGGGAACGGACGGGCAACGCTACCCCGGTACACGGCGCCGTCCCGCCGGACCGCGTGTCCGCAGGAAATCTTTCGGCCCGGGTAGGGCGGGGTGATGCCATTTCAGGGGGTCGGGGCCGCAAATCTTCCTGTGGAGGTGGAGTTGCGTGGCGGACTTGAGTTGGAGTGCGCTCCAAGTTCTACGGTTCCTTCCGTGGTCGCCGCCGTCGGTGGTCGGCGGCCGGGAAACGGGAGAGGAGCAGCGCAGATGAGCATGTCCGCGAGTGAGGCCGAGGTCCGCCGGGAGCGTTTCGCGCACGGGTCCGAGGTGCTCGACCGGATCGACGGCGAGGCCGGGCGGCGGGTGGTGGAGTCGCTGGGCGAGGTGAGCCCCGAGCTCGGGCACCAGGTGGTCGCGTGGGGGTTCGGGGAGATCTACAGCCGTCCCGGGCTGGCGCCGCGCGAGCGGCAGTTGGTCGCCCTGGGCATGCTCACCGCGCTCGGCGGGTGCGAGCCGCAGCTGGAGGTCCACGTCAACGCCTCGCTGAACGTCGGGCTCACGCCGCAGGAGATCGTCGAGGCGCTGCTGCACTCCGCCGTCTACTGCGGGTTCCCGAAGGCGCTGAACGCGACCTTCGTCGCCAAGAAGGTGTTCGGCGAGCGCGGCCTCCTGCCGGTCGTGACGGACGGGCAGGAGGACCGGTCGGTCGGCTGAGCGGCAGTCGGGCCCGTCGGCGTGTCAGGCCGTGGCCGGTGGCGCTTCCTCGGGCAGCAGGTGCCGGCCGAGGTTCGCCGTGAGGAACGCGGCGATCGTCTCCGCATCGGCGGACTCCGCCGGCAGGTCACCCGGGCGGGGCCGGTGGATCCTGATGAGTTCGTCCCTCAACCGGGCGTCGAGGAGCGGCGCCTGGTAGCGGTCGATGGTCCCGCGGTAGAACAACCAGTCGGAGATCCTGACCGCGGGGCAGCGGCCGGACTGCGGCTCGTCCGACAGGTGGCCCTCGTGCCAGGCGCCGACATAGACGTAGTGCGCGCGCCTCAGCGCCCCGTCGAGGTTCGGGGTGGGGAGGTCCTTCAGGTTCCAGTAGCTGCGGGCCTCGGCCTCCGGTACGGGTCCCGGGAGTGCGGCGAGCCAGAGACGAAATTCGAGCACCGGAGCAGCTTGGCAGACCTTCACCGCACCGTCGGCCGGGACACCGGCTCAGAACCCGGTCAGGGTCGTCTTGCCGATCGCCGCACCGGACTCCTGGAGGCGGTGGACCGCCCGGAGGTTGGCGGCGTTGACGGGGCCGAGGTCGCGGGTGGCGGTGATGGCCAGGACGCCCGCGTCCACCAGGCGCGCGACCCGGTCGAGGATCCGGTGCTGCACCGCCCGGTCGGCGGTGGCGTGCGGGGAGCGGGTGAACATGACCTCCCAGTGGAAGGAGATGCTCTTGTGAGGACGCCGAGGTCCAGGGAGCCGAAGTCGTCGCCGGCTGGAGGAACACGGCCTGGTCGACCGCGAGATCCACGCCGAGGTCCCCCCGCGGGTCGAGTACAGCCTCACCGCACCGGGCGCGGACGCCTGTGTCCCGCTGGCACACCTGCGCACCTGGGTGGAGCACAACATCGACCGCTTCCCCGGCCCCGCCTGAGCCCGGCCCGCCCGAAAGGCCCCGGGGCGAAACGCGCATGCGCTTCCGTCGGGGCGTCTGCCATCCTCGGGCGCATGCCAGCCCGCAACCGCCGACTGCCGCGCGATCTGTCGTGGCCGCTCACCCCGACCGACATCCGCGCCGTCCTCGGCGCGCAGGAGACGGATGCCGCCGACCTGGACTTCGGCGACCGCCCGTGGGAGGACGGAACCGCGCTGCACGTCGAGTGGGTACCGCGCCTGCCCGCCAACTACGGCGGCGGCATCCACCCCCGGTGGTGGTCCACGGTACGGATCCGGGTCGCCCCGCTCCCGGCCGTCGAACGGGCCGCGGCCCGACACGTCCTGCGGCAGAGCGCGCTCCCCGAACTCGCGGCCTGGATCACCGCCGCCCGGCACGCACCGCAGACCTGGACCCTGTCCCGGCACAGCCGCTCCTGGCGCCCGGAAGGCGGCGGCACCGCCCACCGCGACGACCACCGGCCGTATCCCTGAACCACCCGCCGAGGCGCAGGAACCGCCCTTTCGTACGGTCGGACCGCACCCGCGGCTGCCGTCCCGGATCACGGCCGGTGCCGAGGCCAACGCCCACCTCCTCGCCGAGCGCTCCGCCGGCCGCGGAGGGTCAGCCGTCGGCCCGGTCCGGACGGCGGCGCTGGCGCAGCGAGATGCGGTTGCCGTCCGGGTCCGCCGTCTCGATGCGGACCCCGAATCCGTAGTCCTCCGGCTCCGGCAGGTCGAAGACCACCCCGCGGTCGCGGAACACCCGGAAGTCGGCCCGCAGGTCGTCCGATTCGAGGATGACCGGGCCGGGCGTCCCGTCCGGCCCGTCCGGCCGGCCCGCGGCGGCGGGGTGCGCCCACAGGAGGAGTTCGACCGGGGTGCCGGGGACGCCGACGGTGAGGAAGCGTCCGCCGGGGTTGGGGAAGTCGATGCGCTTCTCCAGGCCGAGTTGCTCCGTGTAGAACGTCAGGGCGCGGTCCTGGTCGGTGACGTAGAGCGTCACGTACATGAGGTCGGTGAGCACGGTGGGGTCCTTCCGGCTGTCGGTCGCTGTCACCTCACCGACGGATCCCGGCCCGGGGATGTGACGGACGGGCGGAGGGATTTTTTTCCGGTCATCCGGCTGCGCGCGGGTCGGGCCGTTCCCGGTCGGCGGCCGGGCCGGGCAGGGCGAGGGTCGCCCGCAGGCCGCCGGCCGGGTCGGGGGCGAGGTGGAGTTCGCCGTGGTGGGCCTCGGTGACGGCGGCGACGATCGCCAGGCCCAGGCCGTGGCCGCGGCGGGCCGGGTCGGTCCCGGCGGTGCGCCCGCGTCCGCGCAGGAACGGTTCGGTGAAGGTGGCCACGGCCTCCTCCGTCAGCCGCGGGCCGGTGTTGGTGACGGTCAGGTGCACCCGGCCGGGCCGTTCGGGGTCGGCCCCGGTGGCGACGGTGACCCGCCCGCCGGCGCCGGGCGGCAGGTTGTGCCGCAGCGCGTTGTGCAGCAGGTTGACGGCCGCCTGGCGCAGCAGGACGGGGTTGCCGGTGGTCGGGGCGGGGCGCAGGTCGGCGGTGAGGGTGACGCCGAAGGCCTCGGCCTCGTCGCGGACGGCGGCCAGCGCCTCGCCGGTGGCGGCGGCGAGGTCGGTGGGGGCGAGGTCGGGCGGGGCGAGGTCGGGCGGGGCGTGGCCGAGGTCGGCGAGCTGGAGCAGGGCCTCGCTGATCTCGATGCCGCGCTGGTTGGTGTCCTGGAGGCGGGTGACGAGGCGGCCCCAGTCCTGGCCGGCCGGGTCGGCGGCGGCGACCTGGAGCATGGTGCGGGTGATCGCCAGCGGGGTGCGCAGTTCGTGGGAGGCGTTGGCGGCGAAGCGCTGCTGGGCCTCGAAGGAGCGCTGGAGGCGCGCCAGCATCTCGTCGAAGGCGTCGGAGAGGTCGGTGAACTCGTCGCGCGGCCCGGTGAGGGCGATGCGGTGTTCCAGGGCCCCGCTCGCGGCGCGGTGGGCGGCGCGGGTGATGTCCTGCAGCGGGCGCAGCACCCGGCCGGCGATCAGCCAGCCGCCGATCAGGCCGACGGCGGTCAGCAGGGCCAGGGCGTAGCCGCTGGCCCTGAGCAGCGAGTCCAGGATCTCCTGGCGGGAGGGGGCGTCGGAGCGGTAGCGCGGGTTGGAGGAGGTGAGGGGGTAGTTGGGGACGTAGCGCATGCCGACGTAGACCACGGCGAGGGAGAGGAGGCCGGCGGTGACGGCGAAGAGGGTGTAGCTGAGGGTCAGGCGCATCCGGGCGGTCAGGCGGCGCGGGCGGTTTCCGGTGCGGCGTCCGCCCGTACGGCGGCCGGGGTCGGAGCCGGGGTCGGAGGGGTCGGAGGGGTCGGAGCCGGGGTCGGGGTTCACCGCGGGGTGCCTTCCTGGCCGGGGTCGGTGGAGGGGTCGGTGAGGCGGTAGCCCACGCCCGGCACGGTCTGGATCACCCACGGGTCGCCGAGGCGTTTGCGCAGGCCGGAGATGGTGATGCGGACGGCGTTGGTGAAGGGATCGGCGTTCTCGTCCCAGGCGCGTTCCAGCAGGTCCTCGGCGCTGATGACGCCGCCGCGCGCCGCCATCAGGACCTCCAGGACGGCGAACTGCTTGCGGGACAGGCCCACGTAGCGGCCGTCCCGGTAGACCTCCCGGCGGAAGGGGTCCAGGCGCAGCCCGGCGTACTCCAGGACGGGCGGGGCGGCCTGGGCGGGGCGGCGGGCCAGCGAGCGCAGCCGTACGACGAGTTCGGCGAGGTCGAAGGGCTTGGTGAGGTAGTCGTCGGCGCCGAGTTCGAAGCCGGCGACCTTCTCGTTCAGGCGGGCGGCGGCGGTGAGCATCAGCACCCGGCAGCCGAGGCCGCTGCGGACGATGCTGCGGCAGACGTCGTCGCCGTGGGTGCCGGGGATGTCGCGGTCGAGGACGACGACGTCGTAGCTGTGGACGGCCAGGCGCTCCAGCGCCGCGTCGCCGTCGGTGACGATGTCGCAGGCGATCGCCTCCAGCCGCAGGCCCGCCTGGACCGCCTCCGCGAGGTAGATCTCGTCCTCCACCACCAGGACCCGCACGTGCCGTTCTCCCTGCTCTCCGCTGTTCGTACCCATTGGACCCGATGGGACCTATCGAAAACGTATCGGCCTGCGCAGACGTCCTCGCAACACCGTCTCTCCTCCAATGGTCCGGCAACGGACGAGCAACACCGGGAGGCAGGAATGGACACGACGGACACCCCGACGGAGACGGGGACGGGGACGGGTGCCGGCACGGCCACGGGCACGGCGGCGCGCGGCGGACGGCGGCGGCTGGCCGCGGGCGCCGCCGCGACGGCGGTGCTGACCCTGGCCGGGGCGTGCGCCGCCGCCGACCCGCCGGGCGCCGGGGCGGTGCTGCGCACCCTGGCGGCCACCGTCACCGCCTCGCCCGTCACCGCCTCGCCCGTCACGACGGAGGCCGAGGCGGACGGGGAGATCCCGGACGGCAGGACGCTGAGCCCCTCCGACACCGGCTCCCCCGCCGTGGGCAACCTGGACGGGCCGCTGCGCGAGGCCCTGCAGCGGGCGGCCGGCGACGCCCGGGCCCAGGGCATCGAGATGACCGTCACCTCCGGCTGGCGCAGCAAGGCCTACCAGCAGCGGCTGCTGGACCGGGGGGTGGTCAAGTACGGGAGCCTGGAGCAGGCCCGCAAGTTCGTCAACACGCCGGAGAAGTCCGCGCACGTCTCCGGCAAGGCGGTGGACGTCGGGCCGACCAGCGCCGACTACTGGCTGATCCAGAACGGCGCCCGGTACGGGCTGTGCCAGGTGTACGCCAACGAGATCTGGCACTTCGAACTGCTCACCCGGCCGGGCGGGACCTGCCCGGCTCCGCTGCCGGACGCCGCAGGGTGAGGGGGCGCGCCGTGACGTCCTCCGTGCCGCCCGTGCCGTCCCCCGTGCCGTCCGAAACGCCCGCGGAGCCCGGACCGCCGCCCCGGCGGCGGCGACGGGCCGCGCCGACGTGGCCGGCCGGGCCGAGGTGGCCTGCCGCACTGAAGCGGCTCCTCGCGTCGAGGGGGCCGGGCGCACCGGGGCGGGGAGCCGCACCCGCGTGGCGGGCCGTGCCCCGGTGGCGGCGCGGGCGCGTGCCCGCCGCGCTCGGGCTGCTCACCGCGCTCGCCCTGGGCGGCCACCGGCTGGTGCCGGAGCTCGGCGTGGGCCTGGGCAGCCTGTGGGAGAGCGCCCTGCCGTGGGGCGGCCTGGTGGCGGTGGCGGCGCTGCTGTGCGCGGCGCTGCGCCGGGCACCGGCGGCGGCCTGCGCGGGCGGGGTGCTGGTGGCGGTGTGGGCGGTGGTGTTCGGGCCGCTGCTGCTGTCCGGCGGGGCCCCGGCGGGCGGGGCCGGCGGGCCGGGCCTGACGGTGGTCACCCACAACGTGAACGCCGCCAACCGGGACCCGGCCGGCACCGCCCGCGCGCTGCTCGCCGCCGACCCGGACCTCGTCGCGCTGGAGGAGGTCACCGACGCGGCCCTGCCCGCCTACCGGAGCGTGCTGGACCGGGCGCTGCCCCACCACGCCCGCACCGGCACCGTCGCCCTGTGGAGCCGCTACCCGGTGACGGAGTCCCGGCGGCTGATCATCGACCCCGGCTGGAACCGCTCCCTGCGGGCCGAAGTCAGCGCCCCTGGCGGGCCGTTGGCGGTGTACGTCGCCCACCTCGCCTCGGTGCGCACGACCTTCTCCGGCTTCGCCACCGCCCACCGCGACCGCGACATCGCCGCCCTCGCCGGGGCCCTGGACGCCGAACCGCTGCGCCGGGTCGTGCTGCTGGGCGACCTCAACACCGCCGCCGACGACCGCGCCCTGGCCCCGCTGGCCCGCCGTCTCACCCCGGCCCGCGGCGGCTTCGGTTTCAGCTGGCCGGCCGCGTTCCCCCTGGTCCGCATCGACCACGTGCTCACCCGCGGCCTTGCCGCCACCGACACCTGGACCCTCCCCGCCACCCCCAGCGACCACCGCCCGGTGGCGGCGAGGCTGCGGGGGTGACGGCAGGGGCCCGGCGGCCGGGCCGGGACCGTGCCCCCCGGCCCGGTCAGGCGACCAGGCGCAGCCAGGCGGCCGCGAGCGCGGCGTGACCGGCCGGGGTCGGGTGGACGCCGTCCGCGGACCAGTGCTCCGGTCGGGCCGTCGCGCCGAGTTCGGCGAACCTGCCGTCGGCGGCGAGCAGTTGGGCGCCGTACCGGCGGGCGAGCCTGCGCACGGCCTGGATCTTCGGGTCCAGGTCGGCGCGCCACTGCTCGCGTTCCTTCTCGCCGATGAGCACCGCGTCGCCGGCCTCGACGACGCCGCGGATCGGCACGAGGAACGGCTCGACGAGGAGCAGTCGGGTGCCCGCCTCGGCGAGGGGCGCGAGCAGGCGGTCGTAGGTCGCCTCGAAGCGCTCCGCGGGGATCGGGTACCCCTGCGGGTCGAGGGTGTGCCAGCCCGTGTCGTTGACCCCGACGAGGATCGACAGCACGTCCGGGCGCGCGTCGAGCACGTCCGTGCGCCAGCGGGCCTCCAGGTCCATCGCCTTGTCGCCGGCGTTCGCGGTGTTCAGCCAGGTCACCGGCCGGTCCGGGTGGCGGTGGCCCCACTCGCCGGCGACGAGCAGCGGGTAGCCGGTTCCGAGGCCGTCCTCGCTCTCCCGGCGCCGGCCGTCGGTGATCGAGTCGCCGGTGAACATCACGGTGCTTCCCGGCCGGATGGTGATCGTCATGTGCGCTCCTCGGAAGAGGTGGGGCAGGTCCTCTTCCAAGGTGCCGGGCCGCACCGTCGGCACACCGACGGCCGTCGGCATTCCACCGTCATCCGGCTTTCACCATCGCGCATGTGACGTCGCGTCAGCTCGCGGGGACGGCGTCCTTGGGCAGGGTGTGCCAGTTGGTGACGACCGGCTTGTCGACCGGGGTGGTGCCGACGGGGACGCTCACCGGGTTCGGGTCGGGGGTGCCGATGCCGATGATGACGTCGGTGTACTGGACGGCCTGGTTGCCCTTGGTGGTCTTGGCCATGATGCCCGCGTAGGCGGTCTTGGCGCCGCTCAGGGTGATCGACTCCCCGGTGCCGTGCTCGAAGGGCCCGGCCTCGATGCCGCCGGAGCCGAACGCGATGACGGGGTGGGTGCCGGGGAGCGTGCAGGTGATGCCCTGCTTGGCCTTGGCGCTGATCAGGATGTAGCCGCCGGCCTGGCTCTCGGTCTTCGCGGTGAAGTCCAGGTCGTTGGCGCCGCAGGCCTGGCCGTACCCGCTCTTGTCGGCGGCGGGGGCGGAGGGGGCCGGGGAGGACTTGGGCGGGGCGGTCTTCGTCGGCGCGGCCCCGGCCGGGGCGGCCGTGGTGGGCGCGGCGGCGGGTGCCGCGGAGCCGGTGGCGGCGGGGCCGGTGGCCGCGGGGCCGGTGGCGGCGGGAGCGGCGCTCGTGTCGCTGTTGTCCGGTCCGCAGGCCGTGGCGGTGGCGGCGATCGCCGCGACGGCGGCGGCGGTGAGGACGAGGCGGCGCGTGCGCATGGGTTCTCCTGCTGTCGATTTTCGGCGGTGCGTTCTCCGATGCGTGATCACCGTACGCGGGGGTCGTTCACGGGCCGGTGCGGGAAATATCCCGATCCTGTCCCAGAAGGCGCGCGGGGAGGACGGCCGGGCCGGCTCCCCGGGGGGAACCGGCCCGGCCGCTGAGGCGGAGTCAGGACAGCAGGTCCGCCTGGAGGGTGACGACCTGCCGGAACGGTGCGGTGGGCACGCCGGCGGGGTTGGTCATGGTGACGACGGCGAGGACGTCGGCGGCGGAGAGGTAGGCGACGCGGGCGGTGGGGGCGCCCTTGGAGCCGGCCGCGGTGGACTCCACGGTGGTCAGGCTCATGCCGTCGAGGGTGTCCCAGTCGTCGTGGGGGGTGCTCCTGGTGTCGGCGGCGGCCTTGGGGCGGCCCTTGGAGCGCAGGTCGGCGAAGGCCTCCCAGGACTCCCGCACGGAGCCGAAGCGCAGCAGCCGGATCTGGGTGCGGGTGCCGTCGGAGGCCGTCCACTCCCGGACGGTGGCCGCGCGGCAGGCGTCCTCCAGCAGCAGGACGCGCACCTTGACCGGGTCCTGCTGGTCCTCGGCGAGCGCGTCGCAGGGCACCCACTGGCCGAACCCGGAGCCGGGCGCGGGCGCGCCGGCGGAGGCCGAGGGCGCCGGGGAGGCGGTCGGCGACCCCGAGGCGGTGGGCGACCCCGAGGGGGCGGCACCGGCACCGGGGGCCGGGAAGACGGGCGGGGTCAGCGAACCGCCGGCCTCCTTGGGCGCGGGCAGCAGCAGGTGGCGCAGGTCCGCGTGGTGCAGGGACTTGCCCTTGTCGTCCGGGGCCTCCTTGCCGGCGGGCAGCGGCGGCAGGGTCAGCGGCGCGAAGGTGTAGCGGCCGTCGCTCGCGGTGGCCAGGCCCGGCAGGTCGGTGCGCTCGGGCGCGGTGACGGCCAGGGCGGTGCCGGTGCCGGCGAGGACGAACACCAGGGCGGCGCTGCCCCAGCGCACCGCGGCCTTGCGGCGCAGGGCCCGGCGGGCCTCCCGCTCCGCGAGGACGGCCGGGTCCTCGGGGACGGCGACGGGCGCGGCGAGCGCCGCCAGGAGCGGATCGGGCGCGCTCGCGGGCGCGTTCTGCGGTGCGTTCGCGGGCACGCTCTCGGGCGCGGGCGCGGGCGCCGGGACGTTCCCGGGCGCGGGCGCGCTCTCGAGCGCGGGCGGCGGGGTGGCGTGGTCGGTCATACGGACGCTCCCGGGCGGGCGAGGCGGTCGAGCTGGGCGGTGAAGAGGGCGACGATCCTGTCCTTGGGCAGCGGTGCCACGCCCTCGGCGCTCATGATCACCAGGAGGTCGCCCTCGGCGGCCGAGCACTCCAGGTAGTCGATCGGCGCGGACGGCGGCGCCGGCATCAGGTAGCAGTGCGCCTCGGGGTGGCCGGGGATCGCCGGGCCGATCCGGAACAGGCCGGTGTCGCCGGTGAAGACCGCGGTGTACTCGTTGATCCGCTGCACTTCCTGCTGGTTGAACTGGCGCAGCTTCAGGCCGATCACCAGGTCGTCCCCGTCGGCGCGGTAGGTGCGCACGCCGGTGGCCTTGACGTGCATGCTCTCCCAGTAGGAGCGCATCTTGTCGCGCTTCTCCTTGGGGAGCTGCTGGAGGTCGGCGTCCAGCTCGGCGGCCAGCTGCTCGCCGCCCAGCTCGGTGTCGTTGCCGTAGCCGCCGTCGTCCGGGCCCGGCTGGTAGCCGGCCGGGACGGGCAGCAGCAGGTCGCGCAGCGAGCCGAAGTGGCTGCCGTTGGACTTGGCGCCGTACGGCGTGGCGGTCGCGGTGGGCGTGGGACCGGCGGACGGGGCGGCGGCGGTGACCGGCGCGGGGTCGTCGTACCGGGTCTTGATGATGCCGACGCCGATGACCACGCCGACCAGCGCGGCCGCGGCGGTCGCGGCGCCCGCGCGCAGCAGGCGGCGGGAGGCGGGACTCGGACCGGCCGGAACGCCGGGTGCGGCGGGATCGACGGGCGCGGCGGGTGCGGCGGGATCGACGGATCCGAGCGGCGGAACGGACCTGCCGGGCGGCACGGACCCGATGGGCGGGCCGGTCAGCGCGGACGGGGCGCCGGGCGCCGGCTCGGGCGCGCCCGGGGCGGCGGCGGTCACGGTGTCGTCGTTCATACCAGCCGCTCCCACTGCCGCTTGGCGAGGTCCTTGAGGGTGTCGGGGTTCACCGGCTGGGGGCCGAAGACCTCGACCTTCATCTCCAGCGGGCCGCGCTTGGCGACGGCCTCGCCGAAGTAGTACTGCTCGTTGCTGTCGGCCCAGTGGTGCGGCGCGGCGTCCACCTTGTAGCCGCCGGGAGCGCCGTCGGCGAACGCCGGCCAGGTGACGGAGCGCACCTGGTCCGCGTGGTCCGCGGTGTACTGGGTCAGCGTGATGCGGTAGCGGACGTCGTCCTTCTTCCAGGCCACCTCGGCCGCGCGGCGGAAGCCGTTGGAGGCGAGGTCCTTGAAGGTGGCGACCTCGTCGCCGTTCTCCTCGGCGAGTTCGCCGATCGACACCCAGCTCGGCTTGTCCGCGAAGTCCGCCCAGGGGGCGCTGCCCTCGGGGGCGGTGATCAGCAGCTTGGTCAGGTCGCCGTCGATGGCCAGCGGCTTGGGCTGTTCGGCGGCGAGGGCGGCCGGGTCGACCGTGCCGGCCGGGTAGGACGGGTGGGCGACCTGGAGCGGCGGCAGCGGCGTGGGCGGGCGCTGGGCCTGCACGGCGTAGCCGATGCCGCCCCCGGCCAGGGTGCCCAGCACCAGGGCGCAGGCGCCCAGCAGCACGGGGCGGGGGCGGCGCGGGGCGCGCGGGGCGGGAGCGGGCTCGGCCGCGAACGGCTCGGCGGGGACGGCGGGGTCACCGTGCTCCGGCGCGACGGGCGCGACGGGCGGGGCGACGGGCGGCGCAGCGGGCGCGGCCGGCAGGGCGGCGGGCGGCGGCGGGACAGCGGCCGCGGACGCGACGGGCGCGGCGGGCGCCGGCTCCGCGGGTTCGGTGGTCACGGAAGTGGCTCCAGAGAAGGGGGAAGAGGAAGGGGTGGCGTCGGGCGGGCGGGCGGTCGGAGCCGGGCTCAGCCGCCGGTGGTGAGCCACTCGCGCTGGCGCTTCATCAGCTCGTTCAGCAGCGCCTTGTCGGGCGTCCCCTTCACGTCGACGTCGACCGTGTACTGCACGTCGCCCTGGCTGGAGATGCCGCTCATCGATCCGGTGTAGGCCTGCTGCTTGGGGGCCTGCAGGTAGCCGTGGCCGCCCGGGTCGCCGTCGATGTCGAACGGGCTCAGCGACTTGACCTCGTAGCCCTTGACGAAGTCGCGTGCCGCCGCGGTGGAGCCGAACTTCAGCAGGGTGACGGTGACTTCGGCCTTGCCGTCGGCGGTCCGGTACGTCCGGGTCGCGCCGCTCCTGTAGCCGTACGAGCCGAGGATGTCCATGATGCCGTCCTGCTTGCCGAAGAGCGCGGCGACGTCGTCGTTGGTCATGGTCATCCCGTCCGCGGGGCCGTAGGACTCGCCGCCGGCCGGGAGGGGGAGCAGGAAGTAGCGCAGGTCGCCCTCGTGCTGGCCGTTCTTGACCGTGCCCTTGACGGTGCTGGCGGGGGCGGGTTCGGCCGGGGCGGCGCTGGGCACCGGGACGGGCGCGGCCGAGGGCGTCGCGGACGCGGTGGCACTCGCGGTGGCACCCGCGCTCGCGCTCGCGCTCGCGGCCACCCTCGACGGGGCGGGGGCGGCGGCGGCCGAGCGGGCGGCGGGTTTGCCGACGGCGACGGTCACCGCGGCGCTGGCCGCGGTGACGGCGAGCAGGCCGGCGGTGGCCAGCGCGACGCCGACGGCGCGCGGCAGCCGG
>NZ_JBHXTL010000117.1:12882-31685 GCF_042677365.1 Kitasatospora sp. NPDC127116 | reverse complement strand
GGGCGTGGCTACATCTGCACCTCGCGGTGTGGTTGGTGGGCCTCCTACTCGCCTACCCCCCCTCCGCCCGCGCGTCGGCAGGAGGGCGGGAAGCCCGGAGCCGGGCCTGGGGAACCGGCCCGGACGAAGGGGACGTACGCAGTGCGGTGACGCGGCGGTGCTCCGGCGCGAGGGCCGACCGATCCGTCCGGCGCCACCGCCCGCGGTTCCCGGGCAACGGGAACGACGGGCTTCGAGCGCCGGCATCGCACCAGGATGCCCCACCGTTGTCTATGCGAGTAGACCCCGGTCTGTGAATTTCGCGTGACGGGGAGCGGCCTTCAGCGCGTCGAAGCGCTTCACGGGGTGCACCGCACGATCGCGGAACCGGGCCGGCCCCTCTTGGCCCGCTTTGGCCCGTTTCGGCCACGAAGGTACGCCCGGGCGGGGTGCTCGGCCTGGGGTGGCGGCGTGGCCGCTGGCGCGTCGTGCGCGCGCGGAGTAGACGACTCTTCGACGCGACGGCAGCGACGGTCCCCGGGGCCGGGACAGGGTGTGGTGGGCCGAGGATGCGACTGGCTCTCGTGACGTGCTTCAACGCGGACTGGCACTTCGGCAAGGTCCCCTCGCCGTACGTGCCGCTGAACCTCCTCGGGCTGGCCGCGGTGGCCCGGCGCAGCGGGCACGAACCGGTGGTGGTGGATCCGACGCTCGCGCTGCTGGAGGGCCGGGTGGGGGACGGGCCCGAGTTCCACCGGGAGGTGGCGGAGCTCATCTGCGAGTCCCGGCCCGACGTCGTCGGCCTCACCACGATGTGCAACTCCTACCCTCAGACGCTGGCGCTGGCCCGGCAGTGCCGCGAGCTGGATCCCGACGTACGGATCCTGCTCGGCGGCCCGCAGGCCTCCGTGGTCGACGTCGCGACCCTGCGCGAGTTCGGCTGGATCGACGCGATCGTGCGCAACGAGGCGGACCGGTCCCTCGTCCGGGTGCTCGACCGGTGGGCGGCGGGCGACGACCTGGCCGGCGTGGCCGGCACCACCTGGCGGGGGCCGGACGGCGGCCCGGTGCGCGAACCCGCCGCACCCCTGCTGCAGGACCTGGACGAACTGCCCTTCCCCGCCTACGACCTGTACCCCTTCGAGCGGACCCTGCAGGACCTCGCGCCGGTGGAGGCGGGCCGGGGCTGCCCGTACGGGTGCACGTTCTGCTCGACCAACGTGTTCTTCAACCGCGACTACCGGATCAAGTCGCCGGCCCGGCTGATCACCGAGATGCGGCACCTGCGGGACGCCCACGGATTCACCCGGTTCGACCTGGTGCACGACATGTTGACCGTCGACCGGCGGTGGGTCCTGGCGTTCTGCGCCGCCCTGCTCGACGGCGGGCAGGGCTTCGAGTGGGCGTGCAGCGCGCGGACCGACCGGGTGGACGACGAACTGCTGGCCACCATGGCCGCCGCCGGCTGCCGCGGGATGTTCTTCGGGATCGAGACCGGATCCCAGCGGATGCAGCCGCTGGTGCGCAAGCGGCTGCGCACCGACGCGGTGCTGCCGGTCATCCGCTCCGGCACCGACCGGGGGATCTCCTGCACCGCCTCCCTGATCGTCGGCTTCCCGGAGGAGACCACCGAGGACGCGGTCGCCTCGCTCGACCTCGCGCTCGACGTCCTGCAGCTCTCGCCGGACACCCAGGCGCAGATGCACCTGCTGGCGCCGCTGGTGGGCAGTCCGCTGTACGAGGAGCACCGCGAGGAGCTGCGCTTCGACGGGCACAGCTCCGACATCTCGCTCTTCCTGCTGGACGAGGAGGAGATCGCGACGGTCACCCGCCACCCCGACATCTTCCCGAGCTTCTACCACATCCCGACGCCGCACCTCGACCGCGACCTGGCCAAGGCGATCTCCGCCGCCACCTACACCTGCCCGACGCTGTTCCTCGCGCTGCGCACCGCCGGCGCCGACCTGCGGCAGGTGCTGACCGGCTGGACGCGCTGGCAGCACCGGCACGTGGGCCCGGAGCAGCTCCGGCCGGACTACTACCTCTACGGGTTCGTCCCGGACCTGTGCCGGTACCTGGCGGCCGAGGTCCTGGACGGGCTCGGACCGTGCGCCCCGGTCCTGCGCGACCTCATGGCGTACGTCGAACTGCGGTACGCCCTGCAGCGCCGGCTGACCGAGGAGGGGACGGTCTTCCGGGCCTTCGACTGCGACGTCCGGGAGCTGAGCGCCGCGCTGCGCACCGGTGGCGGCCTCGACGTGGAGCGCGTAGCGTCCGACCTGCTGTTCGTGAACCTGACGGTGTCCCGGGGCCGCGGCTACGCCTTCCTGGAGGTGTCGGTCCCGCGCACCGCCGACCCGCTGGTCCGGCCCGGGGACCGGCTGGAGATCCGCGACCCGGTCCGTCAGCTGCTGTCCCGTCCGGAGCTGGTCATCCGCAACACCTCGCAGCGGCGCGCCTTCGCCGCGAAACACCATCTGACCGAGCGCCACGTGACGGCGCTGGGGCTGCGGCGGGAACCCGCCGGCACCGCCACCGGGTGACCGGGCCGCCGGGCCCACCGACCGACGTCGCGCACAGGACAGACACCGGTACACCGAGACGAAGGAGAACATGATGGCTGGAGACGTGGCAGCGGAGCGCGGCAAGCCCGTCGGCGACCTGCCGTTCGAGGAGCTGGCGTTCGAGGAGGTCCCGTTCGAGGACCTGCCGGTCGGCGAGCTGGGGCTCGTCGAGCTGGAGTCGCGGGTCGAGGCGGAGGCCCAGGCGAGCGGCGTCACCACGGTCGTCACGACGGTCGTATCGGGCCGGTGGTAGCCGAACGGCCGAACGGCGGGGTCCGGGTCGAACGGCACGTCGGCTGGCGGGGCGACAACGCCCTGGTGGAGGAGGCCCGGCGGCCGCTGCGGCGCCGGGTCGCCCGCCTGCTGCAGGTGGACGGCCTGCCGGCGACCGCCGGCCTGCCGTCCGAACGGCGGATCGCCGCCGGGGTCGACCCCCGGGTCTTCTACACCTACCCGCTGCTGTTCTACACCGCCTTCCCCCGCGTCTCGCTGGCGCAGCTGCGGGCGCTGTCCGTCAGCGGCTCGTACCTCTTCGACTACGTGCTGGCCCTGGACGAGGTACTGGACCGCCCCTGTGCCCGCACCGGGGGAGGCCTGCTGCTGGGCGGCCTCCTCCAGCGCGAGGCACTGCACGGGCTGTACGCGCTGCTGCCGCCCGCAAGCCCGTTCTGGGGCCACTTCGACCGCTACTTCGGGCACTTCTGCCAGGCGGTGCTGCGCGAGGAGGCCCGGCACCGCGGCCTGCTCCAGCCGTACCCCAGGGAGGAGCTGGAGCTCGTCTACGCGGGCAAGTCCGCGATCGCCAAGGCCTGCCTCGCGGCCCTCGCCGTACTCGGCGGGGACGAGCGGCCGCTGGCCGGACTGGAGGCCTCGCACGACGCCCACTACGTGGCCTTCCAGCTCGCCGACGACCTGGCGGACTGGCGGATCGACTACCGGCGCGGGCACTACTCCTACCCCCTCACGGTGGCGTTCCTGCGGGCCGGCTGGCAGCGGCGGGTGGAGTCGGCCGAGCGGCCCCCGGTGTCCGAGGTGGCCGAGCTGCTCGCCCGGGAGGGCGTGGTCGAGGAGGTCCGCGCGCTGGCGCTCGGCCACCTGGACCGCGCCGAGGGCGCGGCCGACCGGATCGCCGAGGGGAGCTGGCACGCCGCCATCCGGACCACCCGGCAGCGGATCGCGGGTCCGACGCTCGGCCTCGACCTGCCGACCGAGCCGCCCGCCACTGCTCCGTACGGTGCCCCGGCCGGGCCGGCCGCGGGAGTAGGGGCGCTCGGGGTGGTCGGGGCGGCTGCCTGGCGGGGCGACCGGCGGACACCCGCGACACCGGTGGCGGCGTCCTGGCGGCCCTGGCTCGACGCCCACCGGGAGCCGCGCACGCCCGGGCCGGCGGTGCTGGCGGAGCAGTTCCGGATCCTGGAGACCGCCGGCCCGGCGCGCACCACGGGTGAGGCCCTGTGCCAGGTCGGCCTGGCGATCGCGGCCTCGCGCCGGGCCCTCCCGCAGTACGGCCTGGCCGAGCACCTCGGCGTTTCCGCGGCCGAACTGGACTGGCTCGACCAGCACGGCCCGTGGCTGGACGGCCTGCTCGCGCTCGGCCTCGACGAGCCGCCCGAGCCGTGGCGGCCGGGCCGCGCGGAACCGTCGGGCCGGGTGCCGTCGGGCGGGGTGCCGGGCTGGGTGCCGCCGGCGGTCGGCCGGTACCTCGGCCACCGGCTGGTGAAGGGAGCCGGGCCGGGCGGCGCCCAGGCCCCCGACGTGCTGCTCCGCGCCTACCGCGCCGAGTCCGTGGCCTAGGACGGAGGCGACCGTGACGCTGCTGCTGATGGAGACCCGTGACACCGACCGGGTGTTCGCCGAGCAGTGGGCGGGCCTGCCCGGCCGCGAGGACCGCCCGTGGGACCCGGCGCAGCCGCTCCCCGGGGCACTCTTCGACCACTTGCCGTTCCTGCTGTACGAGTACTTCGCGACCGTCCCGATGGGTGCGGCCCGACGGGTGGCGCTGGCCGCGCGGGCGGGCGGCGCGGCCCGCTTCCTGCGGTTCCGGCAGAGCCGGGGCCAGTGCGCACCGGCCCGGGCCGACCGGGAGTGCGCGTCCCTGCGGCGTTACGCCACCCGACAGTTGGCGGACGACCTGCCGGGCCGGGACCCGTTCCGGCAGTCGCTCTCCGCCGGTTACCGCCGCCCCTGGGACCCGGCCGGCGCCGGGGCGGAGCTCGCGCACACCACCACTGAGGCGTTCGCCGCGCTGGCCGGGACGCCGGGGCCGGTCGGACCGGTGACCGAGTCGCAGAGCCGCCTGTACGCCGGGCTCGCCCGCTACCGCGAATGCGTCGACTGGAAGGAGGACTTCCTGCACGGCCACCCCTCGCAGCTCGTCCCCCGGCTGCTCGCCGAGCTGGGCCTGACGCCCTCGGCGACCCGCGCCGCCCGAACCGAGCTGGTCGCCGACGCGGCCCGCCGCTTCCACTACGGCGGCCTCGCCGAACACACCCTCGACGAGGCCGCCGAGCAGCTGTGCCGTGCGCTGGCGGCGGTGACCGACCTGCCGCCCGCGGGCTGGGTGGAGCGGCTCATCGGCTTCTCCGAGTCCGTCCGCGGGCTGCGCGCGGACCTCGACCGGATGCGCCGGGACGGGCTGGCCCGGGCGCGCGCCGCCGCGGGCCGGGGCGGCCGTCCGGCGGCACGGCGGGACACCGCCCCCGGCGCCACCGTGGCCGCGCCCACCGCCGATACGATTGCCGACTCCCTTGCGGCAGCGGCCCGTTACCTGCGGCGGGAACAGGATCCGGCCGGCCGCTGGGGCGACTTCCTGCTGCTCGGCCAGCAGAGCACCTCCTGGGTCACCGGCTACGTCGGCTGGAACCTGGCGACCGTCGGCACGGCGGCGGACGCCCCGGCCCCGGCCACGGCCGACTCCGGGGCCCCGGCGAACGCCCCGGCCGCGGCGTACCCGATTCCGGTGAACTCCCTTGCCGAGGCGGCCGATTGGCTGGTCGCCAACCGCGCTCCGGGAGCCGGGTGGGGATACAACGGCCAGTGGCCGGTGGACGTCGACTCCACGGCGAACGCCCTGCTGTTCCTGACCCGGATCGGCGCGCCCGAACCGCAGCGGTGGCGACCGGCGTTGGACTGGCTGCTGTCGACGCAGCGACCCGACGGCGGGTTCACCACCATCGTGGACCCGGAGCCCTGGCTCGTCCGGTTCCACTCCGACGCCGGCGACCTGCGCGGTTGGACCTCCTCGCACCCGTGCGTGACCGCCGTGGCCGCCCTGCTGCTGGCCGGCCTGGACGGTGAGCGGGAGCGGCGCGCGGCGCTGCGGGCCGCGCGCCGGCTCCTGGACCAGCAGCGCCCGGAGGGCAACTGGGAGGCCTACTGGTGGGCGGGCGGACTTTACACCACGTGCCGTGCGGTGCAGGCGATCGGAGAGCTGAGCCGCCGTACCGACCTGCCCGGGGCGGCAGCGGCCCGGGCGGGAGCCGCCGGGTGGCTGCTGCGCGCCCAACGCCCGGACGGGGGTTGGGCGCACGCGCCGAACCGCGCGTGCGCCGCCTTCGCCACCGCGCTGGCCGTCCAGGCGCTGGGCGAACTGCTCACGGCGCCGCCCGGAGACGACTGCCCGGCCCTCCGGGCGGCCCTCGCCCGCGGCACCCGGTGGCTGGTGGAAAACCAGCGACCGGACGGCAGTTGGCCCGTCGTGCCGATCCTCCGGGTGCCCCGGCCGCAGCTGACGGAGCCCTGGGAACAGACGTCGTGGACGGAATCGATCGCGGGCCTCGACGTCGTCGCCGAGGACTGGCGGCGACTGTTCACCACGGCGACGGCGCTCCGCGCCCTGCACGTCGCATCGCCGACCGGCGGTGCGGTGCCCGCAATCCCGACAGGAGACCTGTGATGGCAACAGAAGAACGGCAGAGCGTGCCCCGGCGGTACCGCGCCACGGGCGCGGACGAGACCCGCCAGCTGATCGCCAGGATCCGCACCGCGTTCCCGGACGCCACGTTCACGCTGCAGCAGCGCGTCGTGGACGACAAGGGCGCGGTCGCGTTCGTGTGGTCGGTGCGCGGCACCCAGAGCGGCGAGGTGGACGGCTACCCCGCGACCAACGCGCCGGCCACGCTGACGATCGTCACCAGCGCGCTCATCGAGCCGGCCGGTTCACGTTAGGCGACGGGCTCTGGCCGACGGGCTACGGCCTCGGTGGCTCCGGCGGTGGCTCCGTCGGGGCCACCGCCGTTCCGTCGCGTTCCCCCAGCGGTTGAGGGACCGGGTCCGCCGCAGCATCATGAAGGGGTGGCCCGCCCGGAAGGCGGTCCGGTCACGGGACACCCGTCCGTCCCGTACGCGATTGCGCCCCTCTCCCGCCCCTCGAAACCGTGCGCCGAGCGGAACGCCGCGCGGGCCGTCCTGCGGGACGGGGACGCCCGGTGAACCGCGCTCGAACGTCCGGAACGAGAATTCGATGACCGAGAACGAAACCGCCATGGCCGCCGGTGACTTCGCCTTTTCCGAGGGGCCGGTGTGGTCGGTGCAGTTCGCCCAGACCAAGCCCGGCCTGACCAACGCCTACCTCGCGAACCTGGGGGCGCGGTGGAAGCCCCTGATGGAGGAGGCCAAGCGGCAGAAGCTGATCCGCGACTACCGCATCCTGGTCTCCCCGCCGACCGGCCGTGACGACTGGAACGTCATGATCGTGACCGAGGTCGAGAACATGGCCGCGCTGGACGGCTACAGCGAGCGGATGGCCGAGCTCTCGGTCCGGCTCGACGGGCCCGACCGGAAGTCGCACGGCTGCGCGCAGTTCCGCGAGCTGCTCGGAATGAGGCTGGCGCGGGAGGTCTTCCTGAAATGACGTCCCGCAATTGACCCGGGGCCCCGCCGATCCGAGGCCCCGCTGACGCGAGGCCTTCCCGGCGGAGAGTTCCTCGCTTCGAAGGAGGAGAACCATGGAGCGCACGACGGAGCCGAAGGACGGCAAGAAGACCCTCGACCTGAAACGGTCCACCGTGGGCAACCTCGACGATCCGCTGCTCACCACCCAGGGCTGGAGCCTGTGGACCTGCGACGAGACGGCGTCGGCACCCGGGGCGCCCGAATCCCGGCGGGGGCGCACCACGCGGCGCGGGCCCGAGTAGATGCCGCCGAGCCTCCCGGGAGGGCGGGGCACGGCCCTCCGAGCCGTCCCGCGCGTCAGCCGCGACGACTTCCGCGCACCGCTGCGCAAGGGCGAGCCCCGGGTCGTCCTGGACAACGTCCGGGACTGGCCGGCCCTGCACCGCTGGGACGTGGACTACCTGCGGTCCGTCGCCGGGGAGCGGGAGGTGACGGTCCGGGAGACGAACGGGCCACCGCGGAACGTCTTCCAGAACCTCGCGGCCGGCGGGCGGACCTCCTTCGGCCGGTACCTCGACTGGGTGCTGGACACCGCCGGCGGGCTGGAACGGATCGCCCTGTCCTGCAGCGGCGCCGGTGAGATCACCCGGGCGGTGTGCGCCGACGGGTTCCGCTGCTCGTACTACCTCGACGCGAAGCTCCGGCAGCTGTCCGAGGACCTGCTCGACGACGCGCCGCCACCCGGCTGGTACCGACGCGGTCCGATCGACACCAACCTCTGGTGCGGCGTGCTCGGGACCTCCTCCGGGCTGCACTGCGACGTGACGCCGAACTGCAACGTCCAGGTCGTCGGACGCAAGCATTTCGTCCTCTATCCGCCCTCGCAGGCCCGGCGCGTCTACCGCGTCCCGCAGATCACGCACTGCCGCTTCGACCCCAACCTCCCCGACTACGAACGGTTCCCGCGGGCCCGCCGCGCCACCGGGTGGCAGTGCACCCTGGACGCCGGTGAATCGCTCTACATCCCGGTGGGCTGGTACCACCAGGTGACGGTGGTCTCGGCCTGGGCGCTGAACGTCAACTTCTTCTGGCCGCGCCCGCTCGCCCAGGGGCTGTCGGCCCCGCCGCTGTGGCCGTTCCTGCTCCGGCGCGGGTGGGCCCGGCTGCGCGACCGGAGCTGACCGGCGGTGGGATCCCACGCGGCCGGCCCCGGCCGGTCCGTGCAGGAGGAGCCCGTCCGGGGTGGGCCCGTGCAGGGCGAACCGGCCTGGGAGGCCGCGGAGTTCTTCGTACTCCGCACCCCGCTGCTGCCCCTGGAGGCCCTGCTGGGCCTGGGCGAGGGACTGGCCGCCGCGCGGTGCGGCGGGCACCCGGACCTGGTCGGCGCCGCCGTCCGGCGCGACCGGCTGCGGGTGCGCGCACGGCTGCGGGCGCTGTACGGCCGTGCCGACGTCCGGGAGGCGCTGTCCGTCGCCTCCTCCTCGCTCACGACGGGCCTGGACACCTGGGAGCACTCACCCGACAGCCGGCGCGGCCGGAACGCCGAGCACAGCCTGCTGCGCTACCTCGCCCGGATGTCCGCCAGGCCGACCCCGTTCGGACTCTTCGCCGGCTGCTCGGTCGGCTCGGTCGACCCCGCGGCGGACGGCCCGACCGCCCTCGAACTCGGACCGTCCTCCTCCTACCGGCGCCGCACCGGCCTGGACTTCGGCTACCTCGGCGCGCTGACCGCCGACCTGCGGCGGCGGCCGGAGGTGCGACTGCACCTGGTCCACCGGCCCAACTCCAGCCTGTACCGGAGTGCCGGGCGGCTCCGGTACGTCGAGGTGCTCCGGACGGACGCGGGCCCGACCCACCGGCTGGTCGAGGTCGAGCCCGCGCCGTGGCTCCTCGCCGCCGTCGTCCGGGCGGGATCCGGCGCCCGCCCGGACGAACTCGTCGCCGCCGTACTCGCCGCCGAACCGGACGTGGAGCCCGGGGAAGTCCGGCGGGCCGTCGAGGAGTTGATCGAGCACCAGATCCTCGTCCCCGAGCTCGCACCGCCCGTGAGCGGGCCCGAGCCACTGGCGGACCTGCTCGCCCAGGTCCGGCCGTTCGCCGAACGGGCCGGGCTCGGCCCCGTCACGGCCGCGTTGGACGCAGCCCGGCGGCAGCTCGCCCTGGCGGACCGGCGGCCGCCGGGCGAGGCGTCCGGCCACTACGCCCGCGCGGCGGCGCTGCTCACCTGCCCACCGGTGGCGGCGGACCCGTCCGGGCCGTCCGGGCCGTCCGGGCTGTTCCGGATCGACCTGGTGAAGCCGGCCGCGCGGGCCGTGCTGGGGCGTGCGGTGGCCGCCGAGGTGCTCCGGGGCGCCCGGCTCGTCCACCGCTTGGGCGGCACCCGCCCGGACCCGCAACTCGCACGGTTCACCGCGGCCTACCGGACCCGCTACGGCGCCCGCGAGGTACCGCTGTGCGAGGCGCTGGACCCGGAGTCCGGCCTCGGGTTCCCCGTCCGGGCCGCCCCGATGGCCGCCGCCGAACCGCTGCTCGCCGGCCTCGACCTTGCCGGCCTCGGCCCGGACGGCCTCGACCTTGCAGGCCTCGACGGCCAGGACGCTTCCGGTCGGCCGGCGGACGGCGAGCAGCGCTGGGACGGGCGCCACCGGCTGCTGCTGAGCTGGCTGGGCGAGGCGGTGCGCACCGGCGCGCGGGAACTCGCCCTCGGCCCGGAACGGCTCGACGCGCTCACAGCCGCCGACGAGCGCTCCAGCGACCGGCCGCCGCTGCCCGACTCCTTCGGTGTCGTGGCGAGCATCCTCGCCGAGAGCCCGCAGGCGGTGGCGCGGGGGCGCTACCGGGTGCACATATCCGCCCTGGGCGGACCCTCCGGAGCGTACCTGTTGGGCCGCTTCTGCCACGACGGCGACGACCTCACCCGGTGCGTCCGGGCCCATCTGCGCGCCGAGGAGGCGCTCAGGCCGGACGCGGTGTTCGCGGAGATCGCCCACCTGCCCGGTGAGCGGATCGGCAACGTCCTGCGGCGGCCGCTGCTGCGCGGCCACGAGATCCCCTGCCTCGGCCGCTCCGGGGCGCCGCCCGACCAGCAGATCCCGCTGACCGACCTGACCCTCACCCCCGACGGCGACCGCCTGGCGCTGCGCTCCACCCGGCTGGGGGCCGAGGTCGTCCCGCGCCTGACGTCCGCGCACCACTTCGCCGCCCCCGCGAACCTCGGCCTGTACCGCTTCCTGTGTGCGCTGCAGGCCCCGCAGCAGGCGCACGGGCTGGACGCCGCCCTCGGGCCGCTCGCCGCCGCGCCGTACCTGCCACGGATCGTCTCCGGGCGCCTGGTGCTCGCGCGGGCGCGCTGGAACCTGACCGAGCGCCAGCTGGCGCGCTTCGCGATGCCGTCCCCGGGCGAACGGTTCGTCGCCGTACAGGAGTTGCGCCGGGAGCTGGGCCTGCCGCGGTGGGTCGCCGTGGCGGAGGGCGACCGGCTGCTGCCCGTCGACCTGGAGAACACCGTCTTCCTCGACATGGCGGCCCGGCTGCTGGCCGGCCGCTCCACGGCCGCCGTGGCGGAGCTGTTCCTCGGCGGCGAGGACGTGCTCGCCCGCGGCCCCGAGGGGCGGTTCACCCACGAGGTGGTGGTCCCCTTCGTCCGTACCGGCGCGCACCCGCCCGGGTATCCGCGGGTGCACCCGCCCGCGCGCCGGGCCGACCCCGGGCCACCGCGTGCCCCCGACGCGCGACCGTGCGTGCGGAGCTTCCCGCCCGGTTCCGAGTGGCTCTACGCCAAGCTCTACACCGGCTCGGCCGGCGCCGACGAAGCCCTGCGCCGGGTCGTCCGGCCGCTCGTCCGCCGCGCCCTCGCCGAGGGCGCGGCGGACAGCTGGTTCTACGTCCGCTACGCCGACCCGGACTGGCACCTCAGGGTGCGACTGCACGGGGATCGGCGGCGCCTGGCCGCCGACGTCCTGCCGGCCCTGTACGACGCGGCGCAGCCGCTGCTCGCGGACGGTGTCGTCCGGCGCGTCCAACTCGACACCTACGAGCGGGAGATCGAGCGCTACGGCGGGCCGCTCGGCATCCGGCTCTCGGAACTCCTGTTCCGGCAGGACAGCGAGGCCGCGCTGCGCACCGTCGAGTCGCTCTGCGCGGAGGCCGGTACGGAGGGCGGCATCGAGCGCGCTGCGGAAGGCGGTGCGGACTCCCGCTGGCGGGCCGCGCTGGTCGGCATCGACCGGCTGCTGACCGACCTCGGCCTGTCGCGGGCCGAGAAGCGCGCCCTGGTGAGCGCCGCCCGCGACCGCTTCCGTGCCGAGTTCCGGGTGGACCAGGCCGTGCGACGCGGGATCGGCGACCGCTTCCGCCGCGAACGCGCTACCCTGGAAAGCCTGTTGGCGGACCCGGGTCCATGCCCGGGCATGGCGGACGACACGTCCGCCGCCGTCCGGTCCCTCGCGGCGGAGCTGCGCGAGGGGGTGCGGACCGGGCAGATCGGCATCCCGATCGCCGCCCTGGCGGGCAACTACGTCCACCTGCACGCCAACCGGGTGCTGCGCTCCGCCGCCCGGGCACAGGAACTGCTGCTCTACGACTTCCTGTCCCGCCTGTACGCGGCACCGGGAGCCGGAGCCGCCGCCCCGTCGGCCCGGCCGTCGCGGCGCAGCACCATCCCCTCGGAGCCGATCCGGTAGACCGGGGCGAACCCCGCCTCCGTCAGCACCCGGGCGAGCCTCGGATGCTGGTACAGGACGTGGACCTCCCTGGGGGCCCGTTCGAGAGAGGCGGTCAGCCGTCCGACGGCGGCCCGCAGCGTCTCCTCGGGGAACGGGTCGAAGAGGAAGACGGTGTCGACCCGGTCCGGCACCTCGAACCCGGCCGCGTCCGCGCAGTGCACCTCGGTCCGACAGCTTCCGGCCCCGGCCCGGCGTCCACGCAGGTTCGCCCGGGCCACGGCGCAGAGCTCCGGGGACAGCTCCACCCCGACCGCCTCCCGGAAGCCGTGCCGCGCGGCGAGCAACAGCGCCCGGCCCTTGCCCGCGCCGAGGTCGAGCAGCACCCGCCGACCGTCCGCGGGCAGCACCCGCACCAGCTTGGCGAACATCCAGGGGCTCGCCCCCTCGTGCCGGACCGCCACGTCGATTCCGGTCTCGGTGCCGTGGCGCAGGTCGAAGAGCAGCTCACCAGCACCCAGCCGGACGGCCCGGGCCACCCCGAGCCGACGGCACACGGCGGGGAACGCCCGTGCGACGATCCCCAGACGGTCGGCGAGTGCGCGGAGAATGACCGATCAACCCCTCGGACGAGGACGGGTGCACGGGCTCGCCTCCAGGCTATCGGGGCCGGGGCCGTCCCGCGCGTGAGGAGCGACCATGGCCGGGGCTGGGGCCGGGGGCCGGGGCCGTCGTCACGAGCGGAGCGCCGCGACGAGGTTGTCGAGCAGCTGGGCCTCCGCGCGCTGGACCGATGCGGTGGTCCGCGCGGCGTACAGGTCGTGTACGTCGATGCCGGGGAGCCGCCTGGTGGATTCGCCGACGGCGTGGGCCGCGCACGAGTCGAGGACCACGGGTCCGGAGCGGCCTGCCTGCCAGGTGCGCAGATCGGTCTCGGCCATCGGCAGCCCCAGGGTCGTCAGGATCACGAGGCATGCGTCCGGTACCCGGCGCAGGTCCTGCAGGGTGACGACGTGGCGGTAGGCGGGCGAGTGGAAGGACAGGCAGTCCGCAGAGCCGAGCAGCTCGGCCAGCGGCGCCCACCGGGGCTCGTCGGCCTCCGTGGCGCGATGCCCGGGTGTGTGGAAGAGCACGTCCATGCCGAGAGCCGTGGCGGCCTTGCCGACGCCCCGGGCCACCGGACCGTAGCCCACGAGCCCCAGCCGGCGTCCCGCCAACTCCCCGGGCACGCCCCCGTTGTGGCGCGTGTGGACGAGCAGCTGCTCGATCACGAACTCCACCGTGCCGATGTCGCCGTAGCCGTATATGGGCGAGACGGTGATGCCCTCGCGCCGCGCGTGGTCCAGGTCGATGCGGTCGGTCGACGTGGCACGCAGGCCCACGTAGCGCAGGTCGGGAAGCCGGCGCAGGTGGTCGGCGTCGAGCGGGTCCTTCCATCCCGCCAGCAGGGCGTCCGTCCGTGCGAAGGACTTCCCGAGGTCCGACTCCGGTGACGGCCATTCGCCCGGTTGCAGCAGCGGCCGTTCGCTGAGCGGGCGGAGGGCGTCGAGGAGCCCGGGGGACGGCCAGACACCGGGCAGCAGGGAGACTTGCCGGAACATGGAGGTGGGCACCGTTCTTCCTTTTCGGACGGGGGTGTCGGCGGCCGGAGCGGCGTGGTCGGACTCAGGAGGCCCGTACGGGCGGAACCACGGCATCGATGAGATGGGGGCCCGGTTCCGCGACGGCGGCGCGCAGTTGACGGGCGAACTCCTCAGCCGTGCGGGCCCGGGTGGCGGGTACGCCCATGCCGTTCGCCAGCGCGACGAAGTCCAGTCCCGGGATGTCGATGAGCGACCGGCTCCGCCGAGCATCGGCGCCCTGGAACGCTCCGACCCGCCGCAACTCGGAGTCGAGGATCGCGTAGGAGGCGTTGTTGAAGATGACCGTGGTCACGTCGAGGCCCTCACGCGACTGCGTCCACAGCGACTGGAGGGTGTACATCGCGCTGCCGTCGGCCTCCAGATTGACGACCGGCCGGTCCGGGCAGGCGCAGGCCGCCCCCGTGGCGACCGGCATTCCCATGCCGATCGAGCCGCCGGTGATGTTGAGCCAGTCGTGCACGGGCGCACCGGCGGTGGCGGCCGGCAGCCACTGGTCGGAGGTCATGGCCTCGTCGACGACGATGGCCCGCTCCGGCAGGAGTGCGCCGATGACGGCCGCGGCCTTCTCCGCCGTCAGCTCCCCGCTGGGCAGCCCCGGCCGGTCCGTGTCCCTGACGGGCGGCGTGGTGCCGGGTGCCAGCAGGTCGGCCAGGTATTCGAGGGCGCCCGGAGCCGCACCGAGGTCGTGCACCTCGCAGTCCGGCGGGACGAGGGTGCTCGGCCTGCCCGGGTAGGCGAAGAACGAGACGGGCTCGCGTGTTCCGGCGAGGACGAGGTGCCGCACTCCCTTGAGCCGGTCCGCCGCCAGGTCCCTGGGGTAGGGAAGCCGGTCGAAGCGCGGGATGCCGGCTCCTCGCTCGTGCCGCGCCGGGGACTTCTCGGCCAGGACGTCGGCCCCGGTCGCCGCCGCGATGCGGCTCGCCGCCGCGAGGCCCGCGCGTCGTGTGTTGCCGCCCCCGACGAGCAGGAGGCACCCGTCCTTCCCGCGCAGGATCGCGGCGACCCGCTCCACCGCCGCCTCGTCGAAGGACGGGGGCGGCGGGGCGAGGACGGGCACGGCACGGCCCCCCTCGGACCAGCAGACGTCGGAGGGCAGGACGAGGGTGGCGACGCCGCCGGGGAGAGGGCCGACCGGTGTCCTGGCGGCTCGGATGGCGTCAGCGGTGTCCTGCCCGGCATCGGTGGGACGCTCGGTTCTGCGCACCCATGCCGACACCGTCCCGGCCATGCTCTCGATGTCGGAGTCCAGGGGCGCGTCGAACGGTTTGTGGTACGTCGCGTGGTCGCCGACCATGTTGATCAAGGGCGTACCGGCGCGGCGGGCGTTGTGCAGGTTCGCCAGCCCGTTGCCGAGACCGGGCCCCAGGTGCAGGAGCGTCGAGGCGGGTCGTCCCGCCATCCGGCCGTACCCGTCGGCGGCGCCCGTCGCCACCCCCTCGAACAGGCAGAGGATGCTGCGGATCTCCGGTGTCGCCACCATGCCCGCGACCAGGTGCATCTCGGAGGTGCCGGGATTCGTGAAACAGATGTCGATGCCGCCGTGCACAAGGGTGTCGAGTACTGCTCGTGCGCCGTTCATGGTGGTGCCCGCCCTTCGGGATCAGCCGGCGATCTGTACGCGCTTGAGGTGCCGCTGCGGGTCGTCGAAGGCGTTGCGGGAGTGCAGCATCCGCCAGTTGTCCCAGACGACGAGGTCCCGCTCCCGGTAGCGGACGGCGACGTGGTGCTCCTCGTAGAGGGCGCTTCCCCGGTCGATGAGCCGGCGGGCCAGCTCGTCGCCCTCGGGTATCTGCAGGTAGCTGGTCGAGTACCGGAGGATCAGTGCGCCGTCGCGCTCCTCCAGGACCGGGTGCTCCGCCGTGGGGACCACTCCTCGGCGGGCGAGGCCCTCGGTGGACCTCCACCGGTACACGGTGTCGAGGAAGTGCTGCCGCTCGCTCGCGTCGAACTCCGCGAGCACGCGGTTCCCGTCGAACAGGGTGGTCTCGCCACCTCGTCCCTCGGCCGGCCTCACGCACCACAGCGCGAGGTACCGCGGCGGAGTGCCGCGGAACTCGTACCCCTCGGTGTGGGGCTGCAGCGCGCCCTGGTTCTGGCCGTGGTTGACGTCGTCCATGCCGCGCTCGGGCTTCACGTCCCCGACGACCGTGCCGGTGGGCGTGGGCTGGAACCGCCCGAGCTCCTTGAGGAAGGCGACGTGGTCGAAGGACTCGGGAACGTTCACGAGGTGCACGTATCCGTTGTTGCCGAGCAGTTGGCGGAACGCGTACCCGAGCACGCCGTCGGCCAGCTCGTCACCGTTCATGTCAACGCAGGAGACAACACTGTCGGGCCACTTGCTCACGATCACTCCGATGGTTCGTCGCTACGGGTCAGTGCGGGTCGATGCGGGTCGGCGCGGGTCGGTGCGGGCCGGCGCGGGTCGGTGCGGGTCGATGGGGAAGGCGGTTCAGCAACTGATCAGCACCTTCAGGGACGTTCGCTCGTCCATGGCCTGGTAGCCCCCGGGGACTCCGTCGAGTCCGACCGTCAGGTCGAAGACCGGTGACGGGTCGATCACCCCTTCGAGGACGTCGGGCAACAGCCGGGGGATGTACGTCCGCACCGGCGCGACGCCGCCGCGCAGCGCGATGTTCCGCTCGAACACGTCGCTCAGGTCGAGGCCGGTGTCGCTGCCGTGAGGTACGCCGACGCAGCCGATCGACCCACCGTCCCTGGTGATCCGCACCGCCGTCCACAGGGACTGCGCGGTCCCCACGGCCTCGATCACCGCGGGCACGCCCCGGCCCCCGGTGAGTTCACGCACGGCCTCGACCGCCGCTTCCCCGCGTTCCGCGACGATGTCGGTCGCGCCGAAGCGCGTGGCGATGTCCGTGCGGGACGGGTGCCGTCCGAGTGCGATGATGCGTTCGGCGCCCAGACGCTTCGCGGCGAGAACACCGCAGAGTCCGACCGCGCCGTCGCCGACGACGGCCACCGTCGTGCCCGGTCGCACCCCCGCGCCGACCGCGCCGTGGTGACCCGTTCCCAGCACGTCGGACAGCGTCAGGAGCGCGGTGAGCAACCGCCGGTCCGACGCCGCCTCCCGGGGGAGCCGCACGAGCGTGCCGTCGGCGTACGGCACCCGGAGCGCCTCGCCCTGGCCGCCGTCCGATCCCTTCGTGCCCCAGAATCCGCCCCGCTCGCACGAGGTGGTGAGCCCCTCGGCACAGTAGTCGCAGACGCCGTCCGACCAGACGAACGGCACCACGACCAGGTCGCCGGCGGAGCAGCCCACGACCTCGGCGCCGACCTCCTCGACGATGCCGATGGACTCGTGGCCGGTGCGCTGCCCCGACCGGAAGTCGGCCAGGCCCCGGTACGCCCACAGGTCGGTCCCGCAGATGCAGGAGAGGAGGACCCGCACCACGGCGTCGGTGGGCCGCCGGATCACCGGGTCCGGGACCTCCTCGACCCGCACGTCGCGGGAAGCGTGGATGACAGTGGCGCGCATGCGCATGGTCCTCTCTGTTGGGCGACGGATCGGGCGGCTCGCCGGCATCACCCGGCGCGCGGCTACGGGAGCGGCTTGGCGGGGGCGGCGGCGGCCTCGCCGACCTCGCTCAGGATGTGGCCGATGCGGTTCTCGCACCGCGCCACCTCGGCGCTGCGCAGCTCCTCGGGCCGGTCGTCGCCCCCGTGCCCCAGCGGGTAGAGGCCCCGGTCGGCGATGTCCCACGCCACCGCACGCAGCCTGCGCAGGAGCTGGCCGGTGATGCCGTCGTCGTCCACCGGCCCGCGCAGGGTCAGGAAGAAGTTGTCGTACAGGATCGCCGTGCGCTCCGAGGGGCGGACGACGGTCTCCTTCATGGTCTGCTGCAGCAGGGACCGGCCTTCGGGCACGAGGCGGGCGGCGATGCCGTCGTGGATGGTCCGGTGGATCTCCACGGCACGGGCCAGCCGGTCGGCCTCCGGACCGTGTCCACGGGCCGCGCCCCGTCCCCGGAACAGGCCGCGCACCGGGGCGAAGTCCGACGCCCAGGTCCCGCTGAAGCCGCGGTGCTGGAGGTGCATGCGCGGTCGGATCAGGCTCTGGTAGAGGTCGAGCGGACAGGACCCGGTGTAGAGCAGCATGGCGCAGTAGCCGTAGGCGTACGTCTCCAGGCGGCCCAGTGACTCGCGGTCCGGCGTCTGCCGCTCCGCGCTCCGTTCGAGCAGCTTTCCCATCAAGTGCCAGATCAGAAAGGTGATCTGATGCCCAGTGATCCAGCGGAACCAGAACAGCTGGTCGTCGCTGGGGTCCACACGGGTGCCCGGGGCGGCCGAGGGCCCGCCGTCCGCGAGGAGGCGCAGCTGGAACAGGACGAGGTCGAGGTCGCAGGGCGGCAGGGCGCCCGGGACACCCCCGGGGGACGAGACGGCTGCCGGGCCGACCGGCGGCATCGTCAGGTGTTCCAGGCCGTAGGCGAAGTCCCCGAAGTCCCACTCGCCGTTGCGCGGGTCGGAGATCAGGACGCCGTCGCTCACGCCGGTCATCGGTGACCGTCCGGTATGTAGCTGAGTTCGTACTCCAGGCCGTTCACGTCGAAGAGGTAGAGGCTCTGCACCCCGTCGTCGTCGACGACGATCTCGGTCGGCAGCTCGGGACGGGCGAAGGTGTAGCGCTGCGACTCGTAGAGGTCGATCCACCGCCGGCGCCGGTCGACGAGCTCCTGCGGCGTGGCCACCTGGACGCACACGTGCTGGAAGAGGAATCCTTCCTCGTCGGGCGTCCGGCCGTTGTGGCCCGCTCGGTCGAAGAGGTGCAGCCGGACGTCCCCGAAGGCGATCTCGGTCAGCCTGCGGATGCCGGGCAGCCGGCTGAGGGTGAGCTCGGAGAAGCGGCTGAGTTCCCACTTCTGCTCGGCGTCGAAGAACTCCTGGTACCAGCCCAGGCAGTTGTCCAGATCCGCCGTCTGTACGCCCACATGGTGGATTCGGGGGCCGTTCGAACGGTCCACTGCGGCATCTTCCTTTCCGGTCGAAGGTGTTGACGCGAGGGGGGAGGGGCGGCGGGGGGCGGGGGCCCGCCCCGCCCCCCCCCGCGCGGGGGGAACAACCCAACGGGGAGCACCCCCACGCCCCCCGGGAAAAAACCCCCCCCC
>NZ_JBHXTL010000117.1:0-12872 GCF_042677365.1 Kitasatospora sp. NPDC127116 | reverse complement strand
GCCCTTACCCCCCCCCCCCGGCCTCCAATCCCTTCCGGGACGAGGTGTGGCCCGGGGGGGGGGGGGGGCGGGGGGCCCGGGCCCCGCCCCGGGCCCCCCCGCGGGCGGGTCGAACTCCCGTCGGGAGCTCCCCGTCAGGCCCTGCTGTAGAGCACCCCGTCGGCCCAGACGTGCTCGGTGCGGCCCCATGCCATCGCGGACGCCGCGTCCGGGAAGAAGCCGTGGCCGTTGAGGTTGGCGCTGGTGTTGCACAGCACCGGGATGCCGCTCAACTCGTGGTACGCGCGCAGGATCTCGGCGAGCACCGGGTCGTCCTGGTCGCTGACGGTCTGCAGGCGCGCGGTGCCGTCGAGGTGGGTGATGGCGGGTACGCGGTCCAGCCAGTCGGGGCGCACGTCGTGGTCGAAGAGCATGTACGGGTCCGGGGTGCCCGGGTCGAAGATCTCGGGGGCGTGCTCCGTGAGGCAGATGGGAGCCACCGGCCGGTAGTGCTCGCGGTTCTTGAGCTCGTTGAGCAGGTCCTTCATCGCCGGGTCGTTGGCCGGCGCGAGGATGCTGCGCGCACCGAGCGCGCGGGGGCCCAGTTCCGCGCGGCCGCGCAGGAACACCAGGGGCTTGCCGCTCTCGTGCAGGATCCTGGCGACCTCCGCGGGCGTGCAGGCCCGCTCCGTCCAGCCGGCCGGGGTGCGGGGCGTCGAGACCAGGTCCGGCCCCAGGCGCTGGTGCCACTGGACGGCCGAGACGCCCTTGCCGTGCGCGTACTCGGCGCACGCCGTGCCGATGGCGGAGCCGGAGTCGTCGGGGAACGGCGGCACCCAGACGTCGTTGAAGAGCGGGTGGGCGCGCAGGGCGCTGTTCCACTTGATGTTGAGCGCGCACCCGCCGGCGAAGGCGAGGTTCCAGGGACCTTCGCCCTTCCAGCGCGTGATCTTCTCGACGATCCGCTCGACGAGGAGGTCCTCCATGAACTGGTGCATGCTGGCGAGGACGTCCTCGTCCGGGACGCCGAGTGCGGCGATGTGCTCGGCGGCGTCGCCGAGGTAGGCGTGGGTGTAGCGGTGCGAGGGCTCGCCGTTGCTGCCGCAGCCGATCACGGCGCGGCGGTACTCGGCGACGGACCCGGTCGGCGCCTCGAAGTTCCGGTGGAAGGCGTCGCGCAGGGCCTCCTGCACGGCGTCCTTCGGCCGGCCGAGGGCGATGTACGCCATCAGCTTCCCGGCGACGGAGAGGTCGTCGACGACCCGCGAACGGTCGCCCGCCCGGCGGGCCCACGGCCCGAAGTACTGTGCGGCCATGGCGTACGAGTGGCCGATCAGCGGGAAGACCTCGCCGCCGTTCTCGACGGTGCCGCTCGACGCGTCCACGAAGTAGAGCCGCGGGAAACAGCCCCCGTCCCACACCAGGACGAAGGAGTCCTCCCCGCGGGCGGCGAAGGGGCTCGGACAGTAGGCCGCGGCGAAGTGGCTCGACATGTGGACGTAGCTGTTGTACTTCACCATGTGGCCACCGATGGGGAGTTCGCCGGTGACTCCGGGGCGGACCAGGCTGTTGATGGTGTCGTTCTCGCGGTAGGGCGCGACCTTGAGTTCGAGCGGTGTGCCGTGGTCGAGAACGGAGAGCCGGCCGAAGTCCGCGCCGTCCCAGCCGTCGAGGGCCCAGTTGTCGACGTCGGACACCTTGAAGCCGTGTTCGGCGAGGATCTCGGGAATCAGCCGGAGATCGGCGACGGGGCTGTAGCGGGCGTTGTTCGCCAGCTTCTGCACCTCGATGTTGAAGACGAGCCTGTCGTCCTCAAGGAGGGCCAGTCCGCCGCTGTGCGTGAGCTTGAGGCCAGCTGTGATCATGGTCGCTTGTTCCTAACTGACATGAGTGCGAAGCAAGTTGGCGTTGCGGGCGTTGGCTCGGGTCTGCTCCGTGCACCGGGCGAGGCCGGCCTCGTTCCCGGACAGCAGGGTGAAACCGGTCGGACGCAGCTTGAGTTCGACGCAGTGGAGCCGATCCTCGGGGCTCATGCCGGCGAAGATCTCCTGCAGCCGGGTACTCGCGAACAGGTCACTGCTCGTGAGGGTGCCGAACTCTTCCTCGGCCCAGTGCTCCGAGTCGATGAGGCCGGAGCCGCCGTCCCAGTTGATTCCGTGCACGACGGTCCAGTCCGTGCCGTCGCGGAAGAAGTCCGCGGCTTCCTGGAAGCGGTACGCGTTGACGATCGGATGGAGGTAGGCGTCGGCGTCGGCGGCGAGTTGGGTGGCCGCCGAGACCTCCGCGAAGGACGTGCGCGTGCCGTACTGTTCGACCGAAAGGGCGAGCCCCAGGTCCGCGAGAACCGTCTTCGAGATGTCCGCGGAGGAGTTTTCCATCAGCACGTGGACGAGCCGGCGATTCAGCAGGCGGTCGAACTCACCGTACGGATGATAGTACCAAGTGTAGGCTATTCCATCGTCTTTGAGGTGCTGCTGCAGCCAATTCACACCACCCGCGGGGTCCGCCAGGTGGTGAATGACCCCAGTGCTGGTGATGAGGTCGAAATGGCGCCCCAAGTGCCGGCCGCCGATCTCGGCATGCCGGAAGTCAACGTTGTCACAGTCGTGATTCCTTGCCAACCCCCGGGCCACCGACAGTGAATGCTCACTGAAGTCGACGCCGAGGAATTCGGTGTCCGGATACTGCAGGGCGAGACCGATCAGACGGTGCCCGGTGCCGCATCCGGCGTCCAGCACCTGGCAACCGTCCAGGGACGGAAGGACCAGGTCGAGACCCATCGCGACGTCGTAGATGGGCTCGGTGTCGGAATTCGGCAGCGGGTAGGGGAACTCCTCGTAGAGCGCGCGTACATCGCCCGAGGACGGCGGGTGGGACGGCATGAATGAACTCCTGTCCGTACGGAGAGAACTGTGAAACGAGCCGCTACTCGACGCCGCTCGCGGTGCACTGCTCGATCGCCTTGGAGATTTCGCCGGCCAGCACGCCCGCATGAGCCGCGCGCAGGAAGGTCAGATGGTCCCCCGGCGTGGGCCGCGCATCGAGTTCGGCCACGAAGGGTGACCAGCTGTCGGCGATGGACAGCGACCAGGGGGAACTCTCCGCCTGGTAGAGCAGCACCGGGCAGGAGACCGCCGGCGGCCGGTAGTGGAGGAGCGCCCGGGTGTGGGCCTCCATCGTCCTGAGGTGGGCGAGGAGTTCGCCGCGGCGCAGCGCGAGCATGTCCGCGGGAAGGTTGAGCTCCAGCATCAGCTCGGCGACGGCCTCGGACCGGGCCGGGTCGCCCGGCGCCGCGTCGGTCAGCCGGCCGAGCAGATCCGCGGTGGCGGCATGGTCGCGCGCGACCAGGTCCATGGCGCTGCTGACCGGCAGGCAGGCGTCGAGGGCCACCAGCAGGGCGACTTCGCCGCCGGACTCCTCGATCAGCCGGGTGACCTCGATGGCCAGGGCGCCGCCGAAGGAGTATCCGGCCAGCAGGTAGGGCCCCTCGGGCTGCAGAGCCCGGATCGTCTCCCAGTAGCCACGGGCCATCGCCGCCACGTCGGACTCCGGCGGCAGGTCGAAGGCCACGCTGCGGGCCTCGATGCCGATCACCCGGACGGTCGGGGCCAGCGCCTCGGCGAGGTGGACGTATCCGCTGACGTTGCCGCCGCCCTCGTGGAAGGCGAACAGCGTCCGCGGCGACGTGCTGCGGTTCAGCGTCACGGTGGACACCCGGGCGCCGCCGTCCGGCGCGGGGGTGCCGACGGCCGCAGCCCGCGTGGTCGTCGCCCGCGTGGTCGTCGCGCGTGCGGACAGGTCCGTGATCGTCGGGTTCTGGAAGAGCAGCCTCGGTGTGATCCGCACACCGCGGCTCCGCGCCTTGGCGATGACCTTCATGCCGAGGAAGGAGTCGCCGCCCAGTTCGAAGAAATTGGCGTCCGCGCTGACCCGGTCGACCTTCAGGACCTCGCACCAGATGTCGGCCAGGAACGCCTCGGTCGGCGTCGAGGGCGCCACGTACCGAGTGCCGGCCTCTTCCCGGTCCGCCTCAGGAGCGGGGAGCTGCTTCCGGTCCACCCCCTTGCCGTTGGCCATGACGGGCAGCACGTCCAGGAAGGTGAACACCGAGGGGATCATGAAGTCGGGCAGCCGGCGCGCGCACCACTCCCGCAGGTCGGACACCGCGGGGCGGTCGCCGTCCGCGGCCAGGCAGTAGGCCACGAGGCGCCGCGCGCCCGGCTCGTCCTCGCGCAGCAGCACCACGCCGGCGGTGAGCCGGGGGTGGGCGCTGAGCGTCGACTCGATCTCCCCCAACTCGATTCGGAAGCCGCGGAGTTTGACCTGGTCGTCGATGCGGCCGAGGAAGTCGAGCTGCCCGTCGGGCATCCAGCGCACCAGGTCTCCGGTCCGGTACATCCGCCCCGCAGTACCCCCGGGGCGGGGGTCGCGGACGAAGCGTTCGGCGGTCAGCTCGGGCCGGTTGAGGTACCCGCGGGCGACGCCCTTGCCGCCGATCCAGAGCTCGCCCGGAGCGCCGATCGGGGCCGGGCGGCCCGTGCCGTCGACCACCAGGACGTCGGTGTTCGCCACCGGTGCGCCGATCGGGACGACGGACACGGGCCCGGTGAGCAGGCACGTGGTCATGTTGACCGTGGTCTCCGTCGGCCCGTAGATGTTGAACAGCGGTACGGAGGTGCGCCGGAACCAGCGTTCCACGGAGCTCGCGTGGACCCGCTCGCCGCCCATGCTCATCAGCCGAAGGCGTGGCCCGGGCCGGGTTCCCTCCGCCAGGTGCGAGATCAGCTCGTTCCATACGAAGGGCGGCAGCTGGCAGACGGTGATGTCCTTCGTCCGGATGGTCTCCAGTACCTCCACGGGGGTCCAGTCGTCGCCCCTGGGGACGAGGCGGGCACCGGCGATCAGCGTCGGGAAGATCTCCCCGACGGATCCGTCGAAGGTCACCGAGGAGAACTGCAGGTAGGCGTCGTCCGGGGTGAGCCCGTACTGGCGGCGCATCTCCTGGACCCGGTCGCTCATCGACCGGTGCTCGATCATGACCCCCTTGGGCCGGCCGGTGGAGCCGGACGTGTAGATCACGTACGCGAGGTCGTCCGGGCCCGCGAGCGGTGCGGGATCGTCCACCGGGGCGGCGTCGAGCAGCGCCGCGTCGGCTCCGCGGTCCAGGCAGAGGGTGCCCACCGAGCCGGGCAGCCGCCCGACCAGGTGCTGCTGGGTGACGACCACCGGCAGGGCCGTGTCCTCGATCATGAAGGCGAGGCGCTCGGCCGGGTACTGCGTGTCCAGCGGCACATAGGCACCGCCGGACTTCAGGATGCCGAGCACCGTGACGATCATGTCGAGCCCGCGCTCCAGGCACAGACCGACCATCGTCTCCGGCCCGATCCCCAAGGTCCGCAGGTGGTGGGCCAGTTGGTTCGCCCTCTCGTTGAGCTCGCGGTAGGTGAGGGTGTCGTCGCCGAACTCCACGGCGATCGCGTCGGGCCTCTCCCGCGCCTGGGTCTCGATGAGTGCGTGAACCGGGACGTGGTCGGCATGGGGGAGGTCCGGGCCGTCCCACCGGGCGAGTTGCGACCGGTCCGCCTCGGTGAGCAGGTCGACGGCGCCGAGGGTGCTCTCCGGGGCACTGGTGAGGATGGTGGCGAGCAACTGCTCCAGGTGTCCCGCCATGCGCTTCGCGGCGGCGTCGTCGATCATGCTGCGGTCGTGGACGAGGTGGAGGTAGAGACGGCTGTCCGAGTAGGCGGCTCCGAGGACCAGGGGGTAGCCGGTGCGCTCGACGTACTGGAGGCGGCGCCTGCTGAGCCCCTGCGGGAGGTCGTCGCCGCTCAGCAGCTCCGGGTAGTTCTCGAAGATGAGGATCGAGCGGAACAGGGAGCCGGGTATCCCGCTCCACCGCTGGATGTCGGCGAGCGAGCTGTACTCGTACTGGCGGAGCTCGACGTGCCCGTCCTGCAGGGTGCGGAGCCAGTCGACGAGCCGCGCGTCACGGGGGACGGAGGCGCGGACGGGAAGGGTGTTGATGAAGAGGCCGACCATCGACTCGACGTCCGGCAGGTCGGCCGGGCGCCCGGAGACCGTGGAGCCGTAGAGGACGTCCTCGCTGCCGCTGTAGCGGGACAGGAGCAGGGTCCACACACCCTGGATGATCGTGTTGACGGTGATCCGGTGGGCCTTGGCGAACTCGCCCACGCGGGCCGAGAGTTCGCTGTCGACCGCGAACTCCGTGTCGCCGAAGCCGGTTTCGCCGGTCTCACGGTCGACACCGAGCGGGCTGGGTCCGGTGAGGCCGTCCAGGGCGCGACGCCAGAACGCCTCGGCCTCGGACTGCGAGCGCTCCGCGATCCACTCGATGTAGCGCGCGTACGGCACGGGCTCGGGCAGCGCGGGGGCGGTTCCCGACAGAGCCGCGCGGTAGCGCGTGTAGAACTCCTGCTGGACCAGCTGGGCGCTCCACCCGTCGAGCAGCAGGTGGTGGAACGACCAGATCACGATCGTCCGGTCGGCACCGGTCCGCACCAGGGTGAAGCGCATCAGCGGCGGCCGCTCCAGGTCGAAGCCGCGGCGCCGGTCCTCGGCGAGGAGCCGCTCCAGGCGCTCGCGCTGCGCGTCGGCGCCGGCGTCACGCCAGTCGACCTCGTCGAAGCCGATCCCGGCGCGGGCGTGGACCGTCTGGCGGGCGCCGCTCTCGCCGTCGACGGCGAAGGAGCTGCGCAGGATGGCGTGCCGGTCCACGACCTGCTGCCAGCCGCTGCGGAAGCGTGCGACGTCGAGCGGCCCGGTGAACTCGTCCACGAACTGAACGACGTAGGGCCGGACTTCCGCCGCCTCGGCCGTGTGGGCCAAGGACTGGAAGAGCATGCCGGTCTGCATGGGACTCAGGTCGTACGTCGGGGGCTCGGTGTCCCGGGTGTCCCCGGCGGCCGCGCGCTCCTGCTGGGCCCGCACCAGCGACCTCAGGGCAGCGGTCACGCCTTCGACGAGCTTCTCGGCCGTCTGCCTCTCGTGGATGTTCCTGCTGTACGAGACGCTCAGCGACATGCGGTCGCCCTGGACACTCGCGGCGATGTCGATCACATGGGCGCGTTGTCCGTCCGGGTCCACGGACCCGCCGTGAGGCTCCCCGGCGTCGGCCGGCCGGCCGAGGCCCGGAACGTCGCCGTCGAACTGCCCGAGGTAGTTGAAGCTGATCTCGGGCCGGGCCGCGTCGCGCAGGCTGTGCCGCGTCTCGTCCGTTCCCAGGTGGCGCAGAATTCCGTACCCGACGCCGTTGTGGGGCACCGCTGCCAGCTGAGCGCCGACGTCCACCAGGCACTCCGCCGGGCCGCGGCCGGCTGCGAGACGCAGTTCGACCGGGAAGATGCTGGTGAACCAGCCCACGGTGCGGGACAGGTCCACGTCCTCGAACAGGTCCTCCCGGCCGTGCCCCTCCAGTGCGAGGAGCGTGCTCGACCCGCCGGTCCACGCCGTGACGGCCTGCGCGACGGCGGTCAGCAGCACGTCGTTGATCCGGACGTCGAAGGTGCGGGGAACGTCGCGCAGCAGCGCCGCGGTCTCCTCACCGCCCAGGGTGACCGTCACCGCGTCGTACGACGCGGTGGAGTTGTCGCCGGGCAGGTCCCGCGGGATCGGCCCGGAGGTGTGCGGCCGGGTCCAGTAGTCGAGTTCGTCGGTCGCCGCGGGCGTGGTCGCGTAGTGCTGAAGCCGGGCGGACCACGCCTGGTACGAGGTGGTCTTCAGGGGCAGTACGGGGCGCTCTCCCACCGCGAGGGACTGGTAGGTGTCGGCCAGGTCCTGGAGCAGGATCCGCCAGGAGACGCCGTCGACGGCAAGGTGGTGGACGGCGAGCAGGAGCCGCTGGCCCCGCCCGGCGCCGAGGTCGAACAGTGCCGCGCGCAGCAGCGGGCCCGACGCGAGGTCCATGCCCTGCTGCACCTCGTCGGCAGCGGCCCGCATCCGGGCCCACATGTCGTCGTCGGGCAGCCCGGACAGGTCGTGGTGCGCCGTGCACGGCGCCGGCTCGTCGGGGCTGTGGGTCTGGCGCCAGCCGTCGGAACCGTGCTCGAACCTGAGCCGCAGCGCGTCGTGGTGCTCCACGAGCAGCGCCAGGGCCGCGTCCAGGGTCGCGAGGTCGAGCCCCTCGGTCTCCAGGAGCTGGGACTGGTTGAACTGCGCCCTGTTCGACATCTCCAGGCCGAAGAACCAGTGCTGGATGGGGGTCAGCGCCGCCTCTCCCTGCACGGGCCCCTGTTCGGCCCAGACCACGGCGCCCTCCTCGGCGTGCCGGGCGATCTCGGCGACGGTCTGGTGCTGGAAGATCATGCGTGGGGTGAGGTGCAGGCCGTAGCGCTTGGCGCGGGAGATCACCTGGATGGTGAGGATGGAGTCGCCGCCGAGTTCGAAGAAGTTGTCGTGGACGCCGACGCGGTCGACGCGGAGGACCTCGGCCCAGATGCGGGTGATGGCTTCTTCGGCGGGGGTGTTCGGTGCGGTGTAGTCGGCGCCGAGCCGTGGGCGGTGGTTGCCGGGGGCGGGCAGGGCCTTGCGGTCGATCTTGCCGTTGGCGGTGAGCGGCAGTTCGTCCAGGTGGACGAAGGCGCTGGGGACCATGTGGGTCGGCAGGGTGCGGGCGCACCATTCGCGCAGGTCCGCGACGCCCGGTTCCGGGTTGCCCGGGGCCGGGACGGTGTAGGCGGTGAGGCGGCGGTCGCCGGGGGTGTCCTCGCGCAGGAGGACGGTGGCGGCCTTCAGGGCGGGGTGGCGGGCGAGTGCGGACTCGATTTCGCCGAGTTCGATGCGGTAGCCGCGGACCTTGACCTGGTCGTCGAGGCGTCCGAGGTATTCGAGTTCGCCGTCCGCCGAGCGGCGTACGAGGTCGCCGGAGCGGTAGAGCCGGTGCACGGAGCCGGCGATGTCGCGTTCGAGGAAGCGTTCGGCCGTCAGCTCGGGGCGGTTCAGGTAGCCGCGGGCGACGCCTGCGCCGGAGACCCAGAGTTCTCCGGCGACGCCGGTGGGGACGGGGCGTCCTGCCGGGTCGAGGACGTGTGCGCCGGTGTGGGGGAGGGGGCGGCCGATGGGGGAGACGGCGGGGTTGGCGGTGTCGGCCGGGGTGATGTCCCGGGCGGTGACGTGGATCGTCGTTTCGGTGATGCCGTACATGTTGACCAGTCGCGGGCCGTTGTCGCCGACGGCCTCCCACCACGGTCCGAGGCGTGCGGGGTGCAGTGCCTCGCCGCCGAAGACGACCAGCCGCAGGGACAGGCGGGCGGCCAGGGCGTGATCGGTCTCCTGCTGGAGCAGGGCGAAGGCCGAGGGTGTCTGGTTGAGCACCGTCACCTTCTGGTCGACCAGCAGGCGGGCGAAGGCGGCGGTGTTGCGGGAGGTCTCCTGGTCGACGACGACCAGGCGGCCGCCGTAGGTCAGTGCGCCCCAGATCTCCCAGACGGAGAAGTCGAAGGCGAAGGAGTGGAACAGCGTCCACACGTCCTCGGGACCGAAGCCGAAGTCGCCGTCCGTGCCCCGCAGCCGGTTCACCACACTGCGGTGCTCGACCAGCACACCCTTGGGCACACCCGTCGAGCCCGAGGTGTAGATGACGTACGCGAGATCATCGGGCGTCGCCGACGAGACAGGATCGCCTTCCGGCTCCTGTGCGATCAGCTCCTGGTCGGAGTCGACGCATACGGGGACGAAGCCGGCCTGCGGCAGGCGGTCGAGCAGTTCTGCCCGCGTCACGACCACCGGGGCGGAGGTGTCCTGCACCAGGAACGCCAGCCGGTCCGCCGGGTATTCGGGATCCAGCGGCACGTACGCGCCGCCGGCCTTCAGCACACCGAGCAGGGCGACCACCAGGTCGGGTCCGCGTTCCAGGCACACCCCCACCAGAGCACCGGCGGCGATCCCGCGCCCGGTGAGGTGATGGGCGAGACGGTTCGCCCGGGCGTTCAACTCACCGTACGTGAGGGACTGTTCGCCGAAGACCACGGCCACCGCGTCCGGACACTCCCGCGCCCGCTCCGCCACCAGACCGTGCAGCGTCGCCGCGTCGTCGACCCGCGGCCCATCGCCACTCCACTCCGCCGACAGGGCCCGCAGCTCCGCCGCGCTCAGCATCTCCAAATCGCCCACCAGCGCCGTCGGATCGGCCACCAGCGACGACAGCAGCTCCACGAAGTGCCCGACCAGACGCTCGACCTCCGCATGCCGGAAAAGGCCCTTGTCGTAGGTGATCTCCGCGAGCAGCGCCTCGTCGGTGTGGCTGACCGCGACGGTGATGGGGTACCCCGTGCGGGCCATCCCCTTCTGGTGGTGCACGGTGAGGTCTTGGGGCAGGTCCGAATCGCCGAAGCTCTTCGGGTAGTTCTCGAAGACGAGGATCGACCGGAAGAGCTGCTCGCCCTTGGGGACGGCGCTCCACCGCTGGGCGTCCACCAGCGAGGTGTACTCGTACTGCCGCAACTCGACGTGCTCGGCCTGGAGTTCACGAAGCCACTCGGCCACCGGGAGCTCGGGCCGCACCCGGGCACGGACCGGCAGCGTGTTGATGAACAGGCCCACGATCGATTCCGCGTCGGAAAGGTCTGCGGGGCGCCCGGAGACGGTGGATCCGTAGACGACGTCATCGCCTCCGCCGTAGCGGGAGAGCAGCAGCGTCCAGGCGCCCTGCACCACCGTGTTGACGGTCACCCGGTTGGACCGGGCGAAGGCGCCGAGCCGGGCCGCAGGACCGCCGGCGAGCTTCAGGTCGACGTCTCCGAAGCCGCTGTCACCGGTGGCGCCGCCGATGCCCAGCGCCGTGGGCTCGGCGAATCCGTCCAGGTAGCGCCGCCAGAACCGCTCGGCACGATCCCGGGACTGCTCACCCAGCCAGCCCAGGTAGCGCGCGTAGGGGACGGGGTCGGAGAGCCGGGCCGCTGTTCCGTCGACGGCGGCGCGGTAGAGGGTGAACACCTCCTTCTGCACCATCTGCGTGCTCCACCCGTCGAGCAGGAGATGGTGGAAGGTCCACAGGGCCGTCGTCCGCTCGTCGGCGAGGCGGACCACCGTCAGACGCAGCAGCGGTGCGGAGCCCAGGTCGAAGCCGCGCACCCACTCCTCGCTCCGCAGGACGCCGAGGCGGCGCTCCTGCTCATCGGCCGGGAACGACCGCCAGTCGAGCACCTCGAAGGGCAGCTCGACCCGCCGCTGGACCACCTGCAGCGGCTCGTCCAGGCCCTCCCACACGAAGGCGGTGCGCAGCACGGAGTGCCGGTCGACGACCGCCTGCCACGCCTCGCGCAACTGCGCCAGGTCCAGCGGCCCGGCGAAGTCGTCGACGGACTGGGCGACATAGGGGTTCGCGCCGGACGCGTCGTACAGGACGTGGAACAGCATCCCGGACTGGAGCGGAGTCAGTTTGTAGATGTCTTCGACGTTGGTCATCGGGAGAACCTTTCAAGGACTGACGCCAGACCCGCTTCATCGAGTCCCGCGTGCGGGAAGCTGTTGGCCGAGACGGAGGGCCGGCTCGTGCCGGAGGTCTCGTTGAGCCTGTCTGCCGCGTGGCTCCGCAGGCTGCGGGTGAGTGCTTCGATCGATTCCTCGGTGTACGTGTCGGTCGCGTAGGCGAGCTCGAAGGACAGCGATCCGTCCTGGAGCTCGGCGGTCACCTCCACAGGGTGGAAGCGCATGCCGACCGTTGTGACGAACTCGCCGCCTGGTAGGAGGAGTTCGGTGTTCTCGCCCAGTCCGGCGGGGGGTGGGCCGGGCGGTTCGGCGATGGTCAGGACCACGGCCGGCCGGTCGCCGCCGTCGCCCGCCGGGCGGAGCAGGCAGCCGACGGTGCGGGTGAGGTCCATGCCGTTGAAGGGGCGTTCCCGGCCGCTCGCGGCGAGCTCGACCCGGTGCGGCCCCCCGGCCCAGTCGCCTACCGCCGACTCCACTGCGTTCAGGGCCAGTTCGGCAAGCCGGGCACGCCGCTCGTCGGTGCTGCCGGCGGTGAGCGATCCGGGTTCCGACCGCTCCACCCGTGCCATCACGCGGGCCGTGGGGGAGGAGCGGTAGGTCCTCGTGCCGTCCGCGAGGTGTGCGGCCCAGGCCGTGAAAGGCGTGCTCTTCAGGGGCAGGACGACGTCCCTGCCCGCCGCGAGCGCCTGGTACGCGAGGTCCAGGTCCGTGAGGAGGATCGGCCAGGACTCCTCGTCCACGGCGAGCCGATGGGCGACGAGCAGCAGGTGCCGGGCCCGGTTCTCACCGATGTCGAAGACGGCACCGTGGAGCAGCGGCCCTCCGGACGGATCGAGGCCGGCCCGCAGCGCCTGGCAGATTGTCGCCATCTGCGCGCGTCCGTCATCCTCCGTCCGGTCCGTCAGGTCGTGGTACGCCAGCTTGCCGGCCTCCTCGGCCGCTGTCGTCATGCGCCTGCCGTCGGCTTCCGGCCCGAAGCGCAGTCGCAGGGCGTCGTGGTGTCCGATCACCGCCGTGAGCGCCCGGCGCAGTAGGTCGGGGTCGAGGGCGGGGGTGGCGATCAGCCGGACGGTGCTGCCCCGGGCCGGGTCGTCCGCGGCGTCGAGCAGTGCCTGCTGGTACGTCGTCGCCGGCACATCGGTGCGCTCCGCGGAGGTCACGCCCGTGTCGGGAAGCGCGTGCGCCGACAGTTCCTCGACGGTGGGGTGCTGGAACAGCATCGGCGGGGTGAGGTGCAGGCCGTAGCGCTTGGCGCGGGAGATGACCTGGATGGTGAGGATCGAGTCGCCGCCGAGTTCGAAGAAGTTGTCGTGGATGCCGATCCGGTCGATGCCGAGTACGTCGGTCCAGGCTCGGGCGATGACCTGTTGCACGGGGGTGTGTGGGGGGACGTACTGCTCGTCGAGTTCGGGGCGTTCGGTGTCGGGTGCGGGTAGGGCTTTGCGGTC
>NZ_JBHXTL010000116.1:3128-31784 GCF_042677365.1 Kitasatospora sp. NPDC127116 | reverse complement strand
GGCCCAGGTCGGCCTGGGCGAGCGCGGCGGCGTCGTTGACGCCGTCGCCGACCATCGCCACGACCTTGCCCTCGGCCTGCAGCCGCTTGACGGTGGAGACCTTGTCCTCGGGGAGCACCTCGGCGATCACGTGCTCCGGCGCGATGCCGACCTCGGCCGCCACGGCCTCGGCCACCGCCCGGTTGTCGCCGGTGAGCAGCACCGGGGTCAGGCCCAGTGCGCGCAGCTTGCCGATCGCCTCGGCGCTGGTCGGCCTGACCGCGTCGGCGACCTCCAGCACGGCCCGTGCCTCGCCGTCCCAGCCGACCGCGATCGCGGTGCGGCCGGCCGCCTCGGCGGCGGACTTGGCGCGGGCCAGGGAGGGCGGCAGGTGCTGTGCGCGGTCGGCCAGCAGGGCCTCGCGCCCGGCGACCACCGTGCGGCCCGCCACGACCCCCTCCACGCCCCGTCCGGGCACGTTGCGGAAGTCCGTGACGGCGGGCAGTTCGCCGGCCTCGGCGGCGGCCTCGGCGACCGCCCGGGCGATCGGGTGCTCGGAGGCGTGCTCGACGGCGCCGGCCAGTCGCAGCGCCTCGGCCCGGTCCACGCCCTCGGCGGTGTGCACCGCGAGCAGGGCCATCCGGCCGGCGGTGACGGTGCCGGTCTTGTCGAGGACGACGGTGTCGACCTTGCGGGTGGTCTCCAGCACCTCGGGGCCCTTGATCAGGATGCCGAGCTGGGCGCCGCGGCCGGTGCCGACCATGAGCGCGGTCGGGGTGGCCAGGCCCAGGGCGCACGGGCAGGCGATGATCAGCACGGCGACGGCGGCGGTGAAGGCCTCGGTGGGGCTGTCGGTGGCCAGCAGCCAGACCACCAGGGTGGTCAGGGCGATCAGGATGACGACCGGGACGAAGACGGCGGAGATCCGGTCGGCCAGCCGCTGGGCGGCGGCTTTGCCGTTCTGGGCCTCCTCGACCAGCCGGGCCATCCGGGACAGCCGGGTGTCGGCGCCGACCCGGGTGGCCTCGACCACCAGGCGCCCGCCCGCGTTGACGGTGGCGCCGGTGACGGCGTCGCCGACGGTGACCTCGACCGGGACGGACTCGCCGGTGAGCATCGAGGCGTCCACGGCCGAGGCGCCCTCGACCACCACGCCGTCGGTGGCGATCTTCTCGCCGGGGCGGACCACGAAGCGGGTGCCGACCGTCAGCCGGTCCACCGGCAGCCGTACCTCCCGGCCGGCCCGCAGGACGGCGACGTCCTTGGCGCCGAGGTCGAGCAGGGCGTGCAGGGCGGCGCCGGCCCGGCGCTTGGAGCGGGCCTCCAGGTGGCGGCCGAGCAGGATCAGCACGGTGACGGCGGCGGCGGTCTCCAGGTAGAGCGTGGCGGAGGCGTCGGTGTCGCCGACGGACAGCGAGAAGTCGTGGTGCATCCCGGGCATGCCGGCGTGGCCCAGGAACAGGGCCCAGCAGGACCAGCCGAAGGCGGCCAGGGTGCCGAGCGAGACCAGGGTGTCCATGGTGGCGGCGCCGTGCCGCAGGTTGGTCCAGGCGGCGCGGTGGAAGGGCAGGCCGCCGTAGACCACGACCGGGCCGGTGAGCGCGAAGGCCAGCCACTGCCAGTTGTCGAACTGGAGGGCCGGCACCATCGACAGCAGGACCACCGGGACGCTGAGGACGGTGCTGATCAGCAGCCGGTCCCGCAGGGTGTCGGGGTGCCCGGTCGGAGCGGTCCGCTCGGGTTCGGGGGCGGCGGGCGCCGGCGGCGGGGGGACCTCGGCGGTGTAGCCGGTGCGCTCGACGGTGGCGATCAGCTCCTCGACCGTGGTGCCGGGGCCGAAGTCGACCCGGGCCTTCTCGGTGGCGAAGTTGACGGTGGCCTCGACGCCGTCCATCCGGTTGAGCTTCTTCTCGATCCGGGCGGCGCAGGAGGCGCAGGTCATCCCGCCGATCGACAGCTCGACCCGGTCCCGGGCCCCGAGGTCCGGGGTGGACGTGCTCATGCGGATCAGCTCCTCGGTCGGGCGGCCGGCGGGGGCGCCGCGGCGCCCCCGCCGTGCCGGGTGGGTCAGGCGCTGCGGCCGACCAGCTCGTAGCCGGCCTCGTCGATCGCGGCGCGCACCTGCTCGTCGTCCAACGGGGCGGCGGAGGAGATCGTCACGGTACCGGCGGTGGAGTCGGCGGCGACCCCGGTGACCCCGGCCAGCGCGGAGACCTCCTCGCTGATCGCCTTCTCGCAGTGGCCGCAGCTCATGCCGGACACGGTGTAGGTGACGGTGGTGGACATCGGAGGCCTCCGGGAGGTCCGGGCGGCCCGGGTGTTCGTCCGGGACGCGGCGCTGGCAACGGCTCTTGCGACAACACCATACCCCTCCAGGGTATTCCCGGAGACGGCGGGGCGGAATGCTCCGCAGCGCGGGGAGCCGGGCCGGTCGGGCCTCCTCCGTGATCGTCCCTTATGTTCGATATGTGTTTCCGCTCCGCCGCGCCCAGTCTCCCTCGGCCCCCACGGCAGCCGGACTGCCGCCGGACCGGCAGCGCGGCGCCCTGCTCGCCGCCGACCTCCAGGACGTCCCGTTCTGGCGGCGCGCCACGCCCGCGCTGATCGCCGTCCTGCTGGTCGGGCTCGCGGACTTCCTCTCCGGCAAGGACCGCTACCTGGCTCCGCTGATGACCGTGGTGCCGACCATCGCGGCGCTGACCCTGAAACCCGGCGAGCTGCTCCTGGTCTGCGCGTTCGGGCTGGTCACGGTGTTCGGGCTCAGCCACTACGACGAGGTCGACAACATCAACGACGCCCGCTTCCTGTACGGGGCGATGGTCAGCTACGTCGTCCTGACGCTGTTCTCGGCCTGGGTCGCCAAGATCCGGATGCGGCGCGCGGCGGCCTTCGCGGCCGTCAGCTCCGTCGCCGAGGCCGCCCAGCGGGCGCTGCTGCAGCTGCCCGGGCCGACCGTCGGACCGCTGCGGCTCGCGGTGCGGTACGTGTCGGCGGCGGACGCCTCACGGATCGGCGGCGACCTGTACTCGGTGCTGGAGACGCCGCACGGCACCCGGGTCGCGGTCGGGGACGTCCGGGGCAAGGGACTGGCGGCGGTGCAGACCGCGGCCGTGGTGCTGGGCGCGTTCCGCGAGGCGGCCTACGACGAGGCCGGGCTGCGGGGCGTCGCGGCGCGGATCGAGGCCAGCGTCGAACGGCACGTGCCGGACGGGGAGTTCACCACGGCACTGTTCGCGGAGTTCCGTACGCCGGGGGCGATGGAACTGCTGCAGTACGGCCACGTGCCGCCGATCCGGGTGGACCCCGAGGGGCGGGCGCAGGTGCTGCACGCGCCCGACCCCTGGGTGCCGCTGGGCCTCGGCCGGCTGGCGGCGGGGGAGCCGACCACCTGGGGGCAGCCGTTCGGCGAGGAGGACGTGCTGGTGCTCTGCACGGACGGGGTGATCGAGGCGCGGCACCGCACGAGCGGGGAGTTCTACCCGCTGGCGGAGCGGGTCGGGCAGCTGGTGCGGGGAGCCGCGCGCTCGGAGGGGGAGCTGGAGGCCGCGGTGGGCCGGGTGTACGCGGACCTGCTGGCGCACACCGGCGGGGAGCTGCGGGACGACGCGTTGCTCCTGCTGATCGCGCGGACGGACGGGTGAGGGGCCCCTGCGGGGCGGGCTTGTGGGTGGGGGCTTTCGGGAGGGTGGGGGCGGGGCGGCTCCGGGGGTGGCCGCTCCGAGGGGCTGGATGATTTTCAGACTGCCGACTTTGGGGGCGGGGGTTGGCCGCCGTTGGCAGTCTGAAAATCACCCGCAACGCCCCTCTCCGGGCCACCCCCTGCGCCGCCCCTTCCGCAGCGCGTCCCTCTCGCTGGGTTGGGTGAGGGGGGAGGTGGGTGGGGGTGGTTGCTGTGGGTGGGTGAGGGTCAGGCGGCGGTGACGTCGGCGAGGGCGCGGAAGACGAGGGCCGTGGAGGCGGCACCCGGGTCCTGGTGGCCGATGCTGCGTTCGCCCAGGTAGGAGGCGCGGCCCTTGCGGGCCCGGAGGGGGACGGTGTCGCGGGCGCCCTGCTCGGCGGCGTCGGCGGCCGCCGCGGCCGCCGAGGGGAGGCCGGCGCCGGTGGCGGCCGCCGCGCGGAACGCGGCGACGGCCGGGGTCCAGGCGTCCACGATGGTCTTGTCGCCGGGTTCGGCCTTGCCGAGGAGGCGGACCGCGTCCAGGCCCGCCGACAGGGCCTCGGCGACGTCGGCCGGACCGGCCGGTTCGGGCAGGGCGGCGCCGATGGCGCGGAAGGCCTTGCCGTAGAGCGGGCCGGAGGCGCCGCCGACCTTGGAGATGAGCGTGCTGCCGGTCCTGGTGAGGACGGCGCCGGGGCCGGCCGGCCGGAGGCCGTCCAGGGCGGTCAGCGCGGCGGCGAAGCCGCGCCGGAGGTTGCTGCCGTGGTCGCCGTCGCCGATCGCGGAGTCCAGCTCGGTGAGCCGGGACTGCTCCTTCTCGACGGCCGCGGCGATCGCTCGGATCCAGGCCTCGGCCAGCGGGGTGTCGAAGTCCATCGGGTCTCCTTCGGTGCGGCTCAGCGCTTGAGGGCGGGGGTGTCGACCGGGGCGTCCCAGAGCTCCAGCAGCTGGGCGTCGGCCTTGGTGAGGGTGAGCGAGAAGCCCGCCATGTCGAGGCTGGTGACGTAGTTGCCGACCAGGCTGCGGGCCACCGTGATGCCGCGCTCGGCGAGCCTGGCGGCGACCTCGCCGTAGACCACGTACAGCTCCAGCAGCGGGGTCGCGCCGAGGCCGTTGAGCAGGGCGATCACCTCGTCGCCCGGGGTCAGGTGGTGGTCGGCCAGGACGGTCTCGACCACCTCGGCGGCCAGCTCGCGGGCCGGGCGGAGCTTCTCCCGCCGGCGGCCGGGCTCGCCGTGGATGCCGACGCCGACCTCGATCTCGTCCTCGGGCAGGTCGAAGCCGGGCTTGCCGGCGGCCGGGACGGTGGCCGCGGTGAGCGCGATCGCGAAGGAGCGGGAGGCGGCGTTGACCCGCTCGCCCAGGGCGGCGACCTCGTCCAGCGGGGCTCCGCGCTCGGCCAGCGCGCCGGCCGTCTTCTCCACCAGCACGGTCGCGCCGGTGCCCCGGCGCCCGGCCGTCCAGGTGGAGTCCTCGACCGCGACGTCGTCGTTGACCAGGACGGTGCGGACCTCCAGGCCCTCCTCGGCGGCGAGTTCGGCGGCGAGCTCGAAGTTCATCACGTCGCCGGTGTAGTTCTTCACCACGAAGACCACGCCGGCGCCGTTCTCCACGGCCTTGGCGGCGGCCAGCATCTGGTCCGGGACGGGCGAGGTGAACACCTCGCCGGGGCAGGCGGCGTCGAGCATGCCCGGGCCGACGAAGCCGCCGTGCAGCGGCTCGTGGCCGGAGCCGCCGCCGGAGATCAGCGCGACCTTGGGACCGGCCGGGCGGGCGGCCCGGGTGATCACCCGGTTGGGGACGTCCACCGCCAGCTCCGGATGGGCGGCGGCGATTCCGGCCAGCGCGTCCTCCAGGACGCTCTCCGGGGTGTTGATCAGCTTCTTCAACGCTCTTCGCTCCCTTGGTGACCGGGGTGAGGACGCCACGGCGGTCGATGCCGTGGACCCGACGCTACGCCAGACGGGGGTGGGGGGCACGGGGTGCGACACGCGGGATTCCGATCACTCTCCCGGAGCAGTCGGTTCCGGCCGTAGGGTCGGCCGCATGAGTGAGAACGTGGGCATTGTTCTGGTCTCGCACAGCGCCCGGCTCGCGGAGGGGCTGCGCGAGCTGCTCGGCGAACTCGCCCCGGACGGCGTGCGGGTGGTCGTCGCGGGCGGCACCGAGGACGGCGGGCTCGGCACCAGCTACGACCTGATCGCCGGGGCGATCGCGCGGGCCGACGCCGGGGCGGGCGTGGTCGTGCTGCCGGACCTCGGCAGCTCGGTGCTCACCGCCGTCACGGTGCTGGAGGACGAGCCGCGCCCGGGCGTGCGGCTGGCGGACGCGCCGTTCGTGGAGGGCGCGGTGGCCGCCGCCGTCACCGCCTCGACCGGGGCGGACCTGGCCGAGGTGGTCGCGGCGGCCGAGGACGCGCGCGGGTTCAGGAAGCTCTGAGCGTCCGGAGTCCGCTCACTCGGAGTCCGCTCACTTGGCGTCCGCGTAGCAGTCCACCACCGCCGTGCTGAGCGGGAAGCGCACCGGGGTGTCGCCGAACACCAGCCGGCGGGCCTCCTCGGCCGACTCGGCGACGGCGGCGGCCACCTCGTCGGCGAGGTTCGCCGGGGTGTGCACGACCACCTCGTCGTGCTGGAAGAACACCAGGTGCGGGCGGTCCGCCGGGCCGGACGCCGGCAGGTCGTTCAGCCGGCGGCGCAGCGCGGCGAGCAGGGCCAGCGCCCAGTCGGCGGCGCTGGCCTGGATGACGAAGTTGCGGGTGAACCGGCCGCGGGCGCGGGCGGTGCGGCCGCCGGCCTCGCCCGCGGCGTCCCCCTCGGTGAGGTCGAGGAAGTCGGCGGAGGCCGGCGGGCAGACCCGGCCGAGCCGGGAGGCGACCACGCCGCCGTCCTCGCCGGTGCGGGCGGCGGCCTCGACGTAGCCCATCGCGGCCGGGTAGCGCCGGTGCAGGGTGTTGAGCAGCGGGCCGATGTCGCCGCTGGTCTGGCCGTACATGGCGCCGAGCAGGCCGAGCTTGGCCTTGTCCCGGTCGCCCTGGAAGGCGTGGGCGGCGAGCGCCTCGTACAGGTCGCCGCCGGCGGCGGTGCGGGCCAGCCCGGCGTCCTGGGAGAGCGCGGCGAGCACCCGGGGCTCCAGCTGGGCGGCGTCGGCGACGACCAGCAGCCAGCCCGGGTCGGCGACCACGGCGCGGCGCAGGATCCGCGGGATCTGCAGGGCGCCGCCGCCGCGGCTGGCCCAGCGGCCGGAGACCACGCCGCCGACCACGTACTCGGGCCGGAAGCGGCCGCCGCGGGCCCAGGCGTCCTGCCAGGCCCAGCCGTGCGCGACGTGGATCCGGGACAGCTCCTTGTAGCGGACCAGCAGCTGCGCGGCCGGGTGGTCGATGCCCTTGAGCTCCCAGGAGCGGGTGGAGCCGAGCTGGATGCCCGCCTCGGCGAAGGCGCGCAGCACCTGGGTGTGGGAGTCGGGGTTGAAGGGCTTGGCGCCGAGCGCCTGCTGGAGGTCGACGGCGAGCTCGGCGAGGATCCTGGGCTGGGTGCCGGGGACGGTCGGGCGGGGGCCGAGCAGCTCGGTGAGCAGGTGGTCGTGGACGTCGGCCCGCCAGGGCAGGCCGTCGTGGGCCATCTCGGCGGCCACCAGGGCGCCGGCCGACTCGGCGGCGACCAGCAGCCGGAACCGCTGCCGGGCGCCCGGGTCGGCGAGGGCGGCGATCCGGCGCTGCTGTTCCGCGTGGACGGCGACCACGGCCGCCAACGGGTCGGCGCCGGGCGGCAGTTGCAGCCGGTCGGGGGCGAACAGGGTGTCCTGGCCGTCGTCGGCGTCGGACAGGCCCGGTTCGGGCAGGTCCGCCGGGACGGGCAGGCCGCGCAGCCGCGCCCAGGCGGCGCCGAGCGACCGGGGCGCGCCGAACCGGCCCTCGTGCGCCAGCAGCAGCGCCTCGACCAGCCGCAGGTCGTGGCAGCGGGCGAGCCGGTCGGGCAGCTTCGGCAGCAGCGGGGCGTACCCGGAGTCGGTGGCGGCCCAGACCCAGCGCGGGTGGTCGGCGGCCTCCCGGGCGGCGACGGCGGTGGCGAGGTCGCGGACGGCCTCCGGCGGGCCGAGCGGGGCGCCCGCGTCGTCCAGTGCCTGGAGCCGGCCGCCGGGGCCGTGCGGGTCGGGCGCGAGGGCGGTCCTGGGTGCCACGGGGGCTGCTCCTCTCCGGCGCGCGGTCGGGCGTGCGGGGACGGGTACGGGGGTGCGGGCCCGCGGGCGGGCGCGCGGCGGCCCGCGACCGACGGGCCCGCGCCGTCGACGTTAACGGGTGGGTGTGACAACGCGTGGCAGGCGGGCACGGCGGCGCCCGGCGGGACGGGCCCCGGCGGGTGTTCCGCAGGGGTGGTGAACCGCGTGGGCAGCGCGGGTGACACGGCGTAGGGTTCGCGAAATGACCGAGAACCCGTTCTTCCAGGCCAGTCCGCTGGTCTACGAGCTCCCGCCGTTCGCCGAGATCCGCGAGGAGCACTACCTGCCCGCGTACGAGCGGGGAATGGCCGAGCAGCTGGCCGAGATCGCGGCGATCACCGCCGACCGGAGCCTGCCGACCTTCGAGAACACCCTGGTGGCCCTGGAGCGCTCCGGGGAGCTGCTGCGCCGGGTCGACGCGGTGTTCCGCAACCAGTCCTCCTCGGACACCACCGACGTGCTGGACGAGGTGGAGGCGAAGGTCAGCCCGCTGCTCGCCGCCCACCACGACGCCATCCACCTGGACCTCGCGCTGTTCGCCCGGATCGAGGCGCTCCACGAGGCCCGCGCCGGGCTCGGACTGGACCCGGAGTCGCTGCGGCTGCTGGAGCGCCGGTACACCGCCTTCGTGCGCTCCGGTGCCCGGCTGGGCGAGGCCGAGCAGGCCCGGCTGCGCGAGCTGAACGCCGAACTCGCGGCGCTCGGAACGACGTTCCAGCAGAACGTGAACGCCGCCACCCGCTCCGCCGCGCTGGTGCTGGAATCCGCCGGGGAACTGGCCGGACTGTCCGAGGGCGCCGTCGCCGGGGCCGCGGAGAACGCCCGGGTGCTCGGCCGCCCGGGCGGCTACGTGCTGAGCCTGCGGAGCACCTCCGGCCAGGCCGAGCTGGCCCGGCTCGACGACCGCTCGGTGCGCGAGCGGCTGCTGGCCGCCTCGCTCGGCCGGGGCGCCGAGGACAACGGCCCGCTGGCGATCCGGATGGCGGCGCTGCGCGCCGAGCGGGCCGCGCTGCTGGGGTACCCGAGCCACGCCGCGTACGTGGTGGCGGACGAGACGTCCGGCACCGTCGAGGCGGTCTCCGGCCTGCTGTCCCGGCTGGTCGGCCCGGCCGTGGCGATGGCCCGGCGGGAGGCCGGGGAGCTGGCCCGGGCGGCCGCCGCGGACGGGATCGGGGAGCTCGCCGCGCACGACTGGGCGTACTACTCGGAGAAGGTCCGGCAGAGCTCCTACCAGGTGGACGCGGCGGTGCTGCGCCCGTACTTCGAGCTGGAGCGGGTGCTGCGGGACGGCGTCTTCTTCGCCGCGAACCTGGCGTACGGGGTGAGCTTCACCGAGCGGCCGGACCTGACGGCCCACCACCCGGACGCCCGGGTCTTCGAGGTGTTCGAGGAGGACGGCAGCCCGCTGGGCCTGTTCATCGGCGACTTCCACGCCCGGGCGTCCAAGCGCGGCGGCGCCTGGATGGACGCGCTGGTCTCCCAGTCCGGGCTGACCGGGCAGCGGTCGGTGGTGCTGAACAACCTCAACATCCCGCGTCCGGCGCCCGGCGAGCCGGTGCTGATGGACTGGGACGAGGTGCGCACGCTGTTCCACGAGTTCGGGCACGCGCTGCACGGGCTGTTCTCGGACGTGCGCTACCCGCTGTTCTCGGGCACCTCGGTGCCACGGGACTTCGTCGAGTTCCCCTCGCAGGTCAACGAGATGTGGATGGTCCGGCCCGAGGTGCTGGCCAACTACGCCCGCCACCACGCGACCGGGGAGCCGCTGCCGGCCGAGCTGGTCGAGCGGATGACGGCGGCCGAGGGCTTCGGGCAGGGCTTCCGGACGGTCGAGTACCTGGCGGCCACGCTGCTGGACTGGGCCTGGCACACCGTGCCGCAGGGCGAGGAGATCGCGGACGCCGAGGAGTTCGAGGCGCGGGCGCTCGCGGCGGCCGGGATCGCGGTGGACGCGATCCCGCCGCGCTACCGGACGGCGTACTTCCAGCACATCTTCTCCAGCGGCTACAGCGCGGCGTACTACGCGTACATCTGGTCGGAGGTGCTGGACGCCGACACCGTGCAGTGGTTCGAGGGCAACGGGCGCCCGGTGCGGGAGAGCGGCGAGCTGTTCCGGCGGGAGCTGCTGGCGCGCGGGTTCAGCCGGGACCCGCTGGAGTCCTTCCGTGCGGTGGTCGGCCGGGCGCCGGAGACCGGGCCGCTGCTGGCCCGCCGGGGACTGGCGTGACCGGCCCGCGCATGCTGCTCGGCCCGGTCGTTCCGCTCGGCCCGCTTGTTCCGTTCGTTCCGCTCGGCCCGCTCATCGAGCGGTGAGCGTGACCGTCACGGTTGTGCCCCGGTGGGCGTGCGGGAGCCGGACACGTACGGTTCCCGCCCGCCCGCCGGTCGGCTGTTCGACCTCGACCCGGGCGCCGGCGGGGGCGACGGTGACATCGGCCCCGCGCGGGAACGCGGCCGGGGGCAGCAGGATCTCGCTGCCGCGCCCGGTGCCGTCCGAGCGCCAGCCCACGGTGGTGGCGGCCGTCCGGACCTCGGTGCCCGCGACGGCCACCGGGTACGGGCCGAAGGCGGGTTCGTCGCCGGGGGCGGGGCGTCCGGCCGGGTCGAGCGCGCAGTAGCCGCCGTTGCCCCGGCACCAGTACCACATCGTCCAGCCCTCGGCGAAGCCCTCCATCGCGGCGACCTGACGGCGGACCAGCTCGGCGTTGCCCGGGGTGCGGGAGTTCGGCGGGCCCCACTCGCCGACCAGGACGGGCAGGCGGTGGGCGGCCGGGTAGCCGGTGATCGCGGCGGTGTACTGCTCCACGAAGCCGCCGGCCGGGTCCCAGTCGGCGCCGCCCTCGACCGCGGTGTCGTAGAAGTGCGGCGCGTAGCCGAGCCGGGGTGCGCCGGGGCGCGGGTCGGCGAAGCCGGGCAGCCGGGTGGGCACGCCCTGGCCGACCAGCACGGTCGGCTCCACGAACAGCCAGGAGCGGGAGTCGACCCGGCGCACGGCCGTGATCAGGCGGCGGTACATGTCGGCGAGCCGGCCCTGCTCCAGGGCGGCCGAGGCGGCGGCCAGCACGGCCGGGTCGCTCGGGTCGCCGTCCACCGGGCCGAACGGCTCGTTGAACAGGTCGTAGCCCAGCAGTGAGCTGTGGCCGCGCAGTTCGCGGGCGAGCCGGGTGTAGAAGTCGGCCTGCCAGGCGCGCAGGTCGGGGTCGTCGTAGAGGTGCCGGAAGGCGGCCTGGACGGCGGGCTGGAAGTAGCCGGCGAACCAGTCGTCCGGGTCGGGGGTGAACGGCAGGTCGTCGTCCCGGGTGGCCCAGACGGGCACGCCGTTGGTGCCGCCGCCGAACTTCGGCCCGTAGACGTCCTGGTGGAAGTCGATCAGGACCAGCAGGCCCAGCCGGTCGGCCCGGTCGAGGAGCCGCCGCACGCGCTGCAGTTCGGCGGGGTCGAGGCGGCCCCGCTCGGGCTCCAGCCTCGTCCAGGAGGCCGGCAGCCGGACCAGGGTGAAGCCCTGGGCGGCGACGGAGTCGAGGTCGGCGGGGGTGGCCTCGGCGTACTTGTCGAGGTTGAAGCCGCGCAGCCGCAGCCGGCGGCCCTGGACGTCGGTGAGGGAGGTGCGGCCGTCGGCGGCGGTGACCGTGCCGGTGGGGAAGCGGTCCGGGGCGGGGGAACGGCCCGGCTGCCCGCCGTGGGCCGAGGCCGGGACGGCGGTGAGGACGGCGGTGGCGGCGAGCAGCAGGGCGACGGCGGTGCGGCGCAGGCGCATCGGGGACCTCGCACGGCAGGGGTGGGGGTGGGGCCCGATGATGCCCGGACTGTCGTGCGCGGCACAAGAGTTCGGGCACCGGGCGGTTCCCTCGGCGGTCGGCGGTCGGCGGTCGGCGGACGGCGGACGGCGCGGGGGAGGGGCGCTCCGGTCGGCGGACGCTGTCGGGCGACGCGGGCCTCAGTCGGCGGTCGGCTCGGGTGCGGTCGGTGGGACGGCGGTCGGCAGGTCCGCGGCGGCGGCGAGCCGGCCCCAGAGCAGGTCGGCCAGCGCCTGCACCATCCGGGTGCGGGAGCAGGGCCTGGTCTCCAGCCACCAGTCCCCGGCGGCCAGCACCATGCCGGTGATGCCGCGGCCCCAGGCTTCGGCGAGCAGGTCGCGGTCGGCGCCGAGGTCGACCTGGCTCTGCACGGCCCGGGTGATCTCCTCGGCGATCTGCTTGAGCGCGGGGGCGAGCGCGTTGCCCGCGCTGCTGGGGTCGCCGGGCTCGGGGTGGGTGAGCAGCCGGTAGACCTGGGGGCGGGCCTCGATGCCGGCGAGGTAGGTGTCCAGGACGTGTTCGACCCGGTCGCGGCGTTCCAGCGGCTCGGCGAGGGCGGCCCGGACGGCGGCGAGCAGCCCGCCGGTGTGACGTTCGGTCAGGGCTCTGATCAGGCCGTTCCGGTCGCCGAAGTGGCGGTAGAGGATCGGTTTGGTGATCCCGGCCTCGGCGGCGATGGCGTTCATGCTGGCGCTCGGCCCCTCGCGCTGGATGACCCGGTCGGCGGCGTTGAGCAGCTGCTCGCGGCGGGGCTCTCGGGACATGCGCTGCTCCTCGGGATCGGGTTCGGCGGGGTCTGCCTGGGCGTTGACACCGGTTACCAATCAGTAGCAGACTCCCACGATGTTACCCGAGGTAACACCCCGGTCGGCCGCACACGTCTTCGGAGGCACGCACCATGAGCAGCACGTTCTCGCTGGACCCGGGCGCGGACCAGCTCGCCGTACGCGACTGGCTGCACGGCTTCGCCGCCGACGTGATGCGCCCGGCCGCGGCCGAGTGGGACGAGCGCGAGGAGACCCCCTGGCCGGTCATCCAGGAGGCCGCCAAGCTGGGCATCTACTCGCTGGACTTCTACGCCCAGCAGTACTTCGACCCCTCCGGCGTCGGCATCCCGATCGCCATGGAGGAACTGTTCTGGGGCGACGCCGGCATCGGGCTGTCCATCGTCGGCACCACCCTGGCCGCCGTCGCGGTGCTGGCCAACGGCACCGACGAGCAGATCGGCACCTGGACCCCGCAGATGTTCGGCACGCCGGAGGACGTCAAGGTGGCGGCCTTCTGCTCCTCCGAGCCGGACGCCGGCTCCGACGTCTCGGCGCTGCGCACCCGGGCGGTGTACGACGAGGCCGCGGACGAGTGGGTGCTGAACGGCACCAAGACCTGGGCCACCAACGGCGGGATAGCCGCCGTCCACGTGGTGGTCGCCACCGTCGACCCGGCGCTCGGCGCGAAGGGCCAGGCCTCCTTCGTCGTCCCGCCCGGCACCCCCGGACTGAGCCAGGGCCAGAAGTTCAAGAAGCACGGCATCCGCGCCTCGCACACCGCCGAGGTCGTGCTGGACGGCGTCCGGGTGCCCGGCAGCTGCCTGCTCGGCGGCAAGGAGAAGCTGGACGAGCGCCTGGCCCGGGCCCGCGAGGGCGTCAAGCGCCCGGGGGGCAGGGGCAACGCGGCGATGGCCACCTTCGAGGCCTCCCGCCCGGCCGTCGGCGCGCAGGCGATCGGCATCGCCCGGGCCGCGTACGAGGTGGCGCTGGACTACGCGAGGACGCGCGAGCAGTTCGGCCGGCCGATCATCGACAACCAGGGCGTGGCCTTCCAGCTCGCCGACATGAGGACCCGGATCGACGCGGCCCGGCTGCTGGTGTGGCGGGCCTCCTGGATGGCGGCCGACAACCAGCCCTTCACGGCGGCCGAGGGCTCGATGTCCAAGCTGTACGCCGGTGAGACCGCCAAGTTCGTGACCGCGCAGGCGATGCAGATCCTCGGCGGCAACGGCTTCACCCGGGAGTACCCGGTGGAGCGGATGCACCGGGACAGCGCGATCTACTCGATCTTCGAGGGGACCAGCGAGATCCAGCGGCTGGTGATCGCCCGGGCGATCTCGGGGGTGCCGATCCGCTGACTCAGCGGGCCAGCCAGAAGGTGAGCCCGGCGGTGAGCGCGCCCACCGCCGCGCCGACGACCGTCTGCGCGGCGGTGTGGTCCCGCAGCACCACCCGGGACCAGCCGATCGCCGGAACCAGCGGAGCGAGCAGCAGCCAGAGCGGGCCCAGTGCGATGGCGAGGCAGACCACCGCGCCGGTGGCCACGGCGGTGTGGACGGAGACCTTCCACCAGGCGGTGATCACCAGGATCGGGACCAGCGAGGCGAACATCGCCAGGACCAGCGCGGTCAGGTCGGTCGGGGCGTCCAGACCGATCATCACCGCGAAGCTGAGCAGCACCGAGCCCATGATGAGCGGGAAGACGGTCAGCCGGCGCTGCCGGTGGCCGACGTGGCGGTCCGCCACGGTGCCCTTGCGCATGCCGTGCCGGATGATCAGGGTCGGGACGACGGCGGCGAACAGGACGGCGAACAGCGCCCAGCCGATGCCCGGCAGGCCGTAGCGGAGGCCGCCCAGCACCGGGAGCAGCGCGACGATCACGTTCTTCGGCTCCAGGCCGTCGGTGATCCGGCGGGCCCAGATCGTCCGGCTGGTGGGGGCGGCGGGCGCGGCCTCGGCCTCGGTCGTCATCGGGGTGGGTGCTCCGGGGGCGTGAAGGGGCGGACGGGGCGGACGGGGTCGTACGGGTGGTGGTGCGGCCCGGCTCAGAACCGGGCGGGGCGGCCCTCCAGGAAGGCCGTCAGGCCCTCGCGGATGTCCGAGCCCTCCCGGGCGCGGAGCAGCCAGGGGGCCAGGACCTCGTCCGCCCGCTCGGGCGGGGCGTCCAGGACGGCCTTGGCCGCGCCGATGGTCTGGGTCGAGCGGAGGGTCAGCACCCGGGCGAAGTCCAGTGCGGCGGCGTCCAGTTCGGCGTCCGGCAGGACGCGTTCGGCGAGGCCCAGCGGCAGGGCGTCCCGGCCGGCCACCAACTCGCCGGAGAACAGCAGGTACTTGGCCCGGGCCGGGCCGATCAGCCGGGACAGCCGTACGGTCGGCACCGCCGAGTAGACCACGCCGAGCTTGGCCGGGGTGATCCCGAGCCGGGCGTCCTCGGCGACGAACCGCAGGTCGCAGGCGACGGCGAGCTGGCAGCCGCCGCCGACGCAGGCGCCGTGCACCACGGCGAGGGTCGGGTGCGGGAAGGCCGCCAGCGCCTCCTCGGCGGCGACGTTGGTCGCGTGGTAGGCCTCCGCGCGGTCCGGATCGCCGTACACCTCGGAGAGTTCGGCGATGTCCGCGCCCGCGCTGAAGGTGTTGCCGGCGCCGGTGAGCAGCAGGACGCGCACGCCCTCGTGGCCGGCCAACTGCTCCAGCACCTTGGGCAGCGCCTGCCAGATCGCCAGGGTCACCGCGTTGCGGCGGTGCGGGCGGGCGAACTCCAGGACGGCGACGCCGTCCTCGCCGACGTACGCGTTGAGGCCCTCGGCCTGCGCGGGCAGGGCGGAGCGGTCCCGCGTGAGCAGCGGCTGGTCCATGCGCACCTCCGGTCGGTCGTGGTGCGCCAACTCTCTCAGGCGGCGCGGGTGCAGTAGTCGCCGAGGCCGTGTTCGAGCAGGGCGAAGGCGCGGCGGGCCTCCTCCAGCGCGGTGGGCAGGGCGTCGGCGGCCCGCTCGCCGGCGAGCATCCGCCGGTGGTTGGCGGCGATCAGCGCGACCCGGACGGCCAGCGCCTGGGCGGTGGCGACCCGGGCGGTGAGCTCGTCGTGGGCCGGGTCCTGGGCGATCAGTTCGGCGGAGAGCGCGGCGTGCGCCAGCAGGTCGAAGCCGTGGGTGGCCCGGGCGGTCAGTGCCGGGGTGCGGTGGATCAGCCGGACCACGTCGAGCACGATCCGGTCGTCGTTCAGCCCGGAGGCCGGGTCGAAGCGCTCCAGCGCGGCGAGGAACTGCTCGCGCAGCGCCGTCGCCGCGGAGCTGCCCGGGGCGCGGTCGCGCACCGCCCGGGCGGGCTCGTCGAGGTGCTGCTCCATCGGGCGCATGACCAGCTCTTCCTTGGTGGGGAAGTAGTTGAAGACGGTCATCTTGGACACCTCGGCGGCGGCGGCGATCTCCGCGACCGAGACCTGGTCGAAGCCGCGCTCGGTGAACAGCGCGATGGCCGTGCGGAAGATCCGCATGCCGGTCTGGAGCTTCTTGCGCTCGCGCAGCGGGAGCGCGTCCAGGTCGACGTCGGAGCCGGGGTCCTGTGCGGGTCGCATCGCCATGCTGGGGACTGTACCAGGCTCAAATGTTGACCGGTCCGAAAGATTGGTCGAGTCGAAAGGTTGGCCAGGCTGAAAGATTGGTCGGGATGAAGAATTGACCGGGTATAAAAATGCTGCCATGGTGAGGACGCGCCGCCGGCCACCCCGGCCCCGACGCGAACTCGACCGACCCTGGGGGGACTTGACCATGGCCACCGCCGTACCCGCACCGCCCGACACCACCGCGCCGATGACACCCGGCCGACGCAAGGCGGGCATGCTGCTCTGCCTGGTCACGATCGTGCTGGCCGTGCTCGACATGAACATCGTCTCGGCGGCCACCGTGCCGATCGTCCGCGACCTCGACCCGGTCCACGGCGTCGACCGGCTGCCCTGGCTGATCAGCGCGTTCGCCCTCGCCGCCACCGCGCTGCTGCCGCTCTACGGCAAGCTGTGCGACTCCTACGGCGCCAAGCGCGTGCTCCTCGGGGCGGTCGCCACCTTCACGCTCGGTTCGGCGCTGTGCGGAGCGGCGCAGTCGATGGGCCAGCTGATCGCCTTCCGGGCCGTCCAGGGCATCGGCGGCGGCGGGCTGATGAGCGTCACCATGGTCGTCATCGCCCAGTTCAAGGAGCCGGACGGGCGCGCCGACGCCAAGGGCAGCGCCATGGGCGGGATCGTCGCGGGGCTGGGCATGTCGGTCGGCCCGCTGGTCGGGGGGCTGCTCGCCGACCACGTCAGCTGGCGCTGGATCTTCTACGTCAACCTGCCGCTCTGCCTGGTGGTGCTGGTCGGTGTCGCCCTGGTGATCAGGCTGCCGAGGGCGACCGGCCGCGGCGGCCTGGACTTCCTCGGCTCCGCCCTGGCCGCGGCGTTCGCGGTCGGGCTGCTGCTGGTCACCGAGTGGGGCGGCAAGGACTACGCCTGGACGTCCCCGGTGATCCTCGGGCTGGCCTTCGGCACGCTCGCCGCGTTCGGCCTCTTCCTGTGGCGCCAGGCCGTCGCCGCCGCGCCGGTGCTGCCGCTGTCGCTGTTCCGGATCCCGGTCGTGCGGCTGGGCTTCGCGATCCAGGGCCTGGTCGGGATGGGCATGATCGGCGCGATCGTCCAGGTGATGCTCTACCTCCAGCTCGCCCGGGGCGTCGCCCCGACCACCGCCAGCCTGTACCTGATCCCGATGGCGGCCGGGATGACGGTCTCCGGCCTGGCCGTCGGCCGGCTGCTCGCCCGGGGCCACTCGCTGGGGACCGTCCTGCTGGCCGGCGCGGGCTGCGCGGCGCTCGCCCTGCTGCTGCTCGGCCTGAGCGGGCCGACCACCGCACTGCCCGCGGTGATGGCCGAACTCGCCCTGCTGGGCTGCGGATTGGGTCAGCTGATCGGCCAGCTGATCGTGGTGGTGCAGCAGGCCGCGCCGGCGCACCAGCTGGGCGTGGCGACCACCGGCATCCGGTTCTTCCAGAACCTCGGCAACGCGCTGGGGGCGGCGGTGTTCGGCACCGTGCTGACCAGGGTCTTCGCGGACGGCGAGCAGGGCCGGCCGCTGGGCGCCGTCCGGACGCTCACCGGGACCGCGCGCGAGCACGCGGTGCGCAGCTTCACCGACGCCGTGGACGTGGTCTTCCTGTCGGCCGGCGGGGTGCTGGTGCTGGTGCTGCTGCTGGTGTGGCGGCTGCGGGTGGTCGGCGGCGCGGCCCTGGACGGGGGAGCGGGTGCGGGTGCGGGCGGGGCCGCCGAGCCGCCGGCCGGGGCGGCGGCGGAGCGCTCGGCGGTCGGGGCCCGGGCGGCCTGAGCGAGGGGGGTCGAGCGGGGCGGTGTCCGAGCGAGGGGGTTCGAGCGAGGGGGTTCGAGCGGGGCGGTGTTGGAGCGGCGGGGCCCGGTGGCACGGAGGTGTCCACCGGGCCCCGCCGCTTTCGCGGGCGGCTCAGCCCTGGGCGGCGGCCGTCCACTCGGAGGCCAGGATGGCCCAGATCTCCTTGTCGTAGCGGACCCCGTTGTACGGGTACCACTCGCGCAGCACGCCGTCGCGGGTCATGCCGACCCGCTCGGCGACGGCCCGGCTGCGGGCGTTGACGGAGGAGCACCACCACTCGGCGCGGTGCATGCCGCGGGTGGCGAAGGCGTAGTCGAGCAGCAGCTTGACGGCGGCGGTGATCAGCCCGTGGCCCTCGCCGGCCGGTTCCGTCCAGGCGCCGATCTCGCAGACGCCGGACCGGGCGTCGAAGCTCACGAACATCACGCCGCCGACCAGCGTGCCGTCCAGCCAGATGCCGTAGATCCGCTTCTGGTCGGCGTTCTGGCCGTCGGAGTAGCGCTGGAGGGTGGCGCGGGCGGAGTCCAGGTCGACCGAGAAGGTCGCCCAGGGGATCCACGGGTCGGTGTGGGCGCGGGCGCGGTCGAGGTGGGTCAGGAACTCGGGGGCCTGCCAGGGCTCCAGCGGGCGCAGTTCGGCGTTCTCGGTGAGCGGTACGGCAAACACGGGCGGCCTTTCACGGGTGGTGCTGAGGTTGGCGGAACCATTCATAACAAACGTTTGGTATGTACGATAGCCCCCATGACACCGGCCCGTGGAGACCATGACGCCCGACGCTCGGATGTTTCCGAGGGGGTGTGGCGGGTGCTCTCCACCCGGGGCTTCGAGGGGCTGACCCTGCGCGCGGTGGCCGCCGAACTGGGTGCCTCCACCGGGATGCTGACGCACTACTTCCCGAACAAGCGGGCGCTGCTCAGCCATGCGCTGGAGGAGCTGGACCGGCGCTCGCTGGCCCGGCCCCGGCGCACCGACCCGGCCGACGGTCCGCCGCCGGCCGGGCTGGCCCGGGTGCGGGCCTCGCTCCTGGACGTGCTGCCGCTGGACGGCGAGGCCGCGGCCGACAACCGGATCTGGGTCGGCTCCTGGGACCACGCCCTGGCCGACCCGGAGCTGGCGGCCGCGCACGCGGGCCGCTACGCGCGCTCGCGCACCGCGCTCACGGCGCACGTCGCGGACGCCCAGCGGCTGGGGGAGCTCCCGGCGCAGGTCGACCCGGCGGCGCTCGCCGCGGGGGCGCAGGCCTTCGTGCTGGGTCTGGTGGTGCAGGCGCTGTTCGCTCCGGAGGAGTTCCCCGCGGAGCGGCAGGCGGAGCTGCTGGACGCCTATCTGGCCGGGCTGGCGGGCTAGGCGGGGCAGGCGGGGCAGGCGGGCCCGAGCCGGAGTACGCCGGTCGGGTCGGGTCGGGTCGGGTCGGGTCGGATCGGCTCGGCTCGGCCGCCGGGGGCGGCGCGTGCTCCGACGCGTGCGGGGCGGGGATTCACCGGGAATTCCGGTTGTTCCGATTGACCCCGTTTTCGGTCCTGTTTCACGGCGGCTGCTATACGCATCGTCACGAGTTCTGCGCGAAGGGTGCGCGGAACGGTTGGTGTACGGGATGACCGGGTGGTCCGGAACGAACACGGATGGTGTCCGCCGGAGCGGTGGCCTGCGGAATTGCCGGATGGTGCCCCCAGCAGGATTCGAACCTGCGACCTACCGCTTAGAAGGCGGGTGCTCTATCCGCTGAGCTATGGGGGCGGGACGGGCGGCGCCCTGGCGGGCGCGACCGTGGCCGGGATCGGGCTGGCGGGCGCCGGGGCGCGCGCTGTCCGGCCCCGCACCTGAGGGTGGGGGTGGGGGTGGTGGGCCCTCGCCCTGTCGGGGACAGGATAAGGGTGACCGCTTCCCCGGCCGGGTGCGACGACACCGCCGTTGGTGTGTCGGTTCGGTGGAGCGGTCCGATAATCGCAGGTGAAGGCCGTGAGTGCAGCGGTCTGGGAGTGTTCCGCGCCGGACGTTGTGCAGTCGTTACGGGGCTGCCTCCTCACCCGTTATGGATTCGGCACGGAGAATGTGCCGCCGACGGAGCGGGTGGGGGGTCTTTATCGCCGTTGCGCCGGTCGGATGACGTGCGCGGACGGCCGTCCGGGTGCGTTCCGGAGCCCGTTCCCCGGTGGCTTCCGGGGCGTGCCGACGGGGCGGCGAGCAGCGGGTTTGTTGTCATGGCCGCGAAGATTCGGGCCATGCAGAGGCTGCGGGAGGCTGAAATTCACCCCTGCGAGTGACAAAAGTTTCCACAGGCCCGAGTTATCCACAGGATTTCGGAACTCGGTGGCCGGGATTTCCCCCGAAGTGCACGCTCAAGGCGCACCGGTCGATTCCGTACGGTGCATCGGCGGGAACGGAGGGTGTGCCGTGAACGAGACGCATGTGACGGTGGTCGGCAATGTGGCGACGGAGGTGAGCTACGGCGAAACCGGCGGCGGGGTGCCGATGGCCAACTTCCGGCTCGCCTGCACCGAGCGGCGGTACGACCGGCAGCGCGAGTGCTGGGTGGACGGCGAGACGCAGTGGGTGACGGTGACGGCCTGGCGGGCGCTGGCGGTCAATCTGATCGGCTCGCTGGCCAAGGGCGATCCGGTGCTGGTGAGCGGCCGGCTGCGGGTGCGGGAGTGGGCGGACGGGGAGGTGAAGCGCAGCCGGGCCGAGATCGACGCGCGATCGGTCGGACACGACCTCACCCGTGGTACCACGGCGTTCCGGTGGGCGGCGGGGGTGCGCGGGCAGCCGCCGGGCGGCCCCGGGCCGGCCGGGGCGGAGACGGGTGACGAGGTGGTGCCGGAGTGGATCGTCAGCGCGGTGGAGGCGCGCCGGGGCTCCGCGTCGCGGTCCGGGGCGGGCTCCCCGGCGGCCCCGGCGGCGGTGGCGGCATCCGCCGTGCGGGCGCTGCCGCCCGGCGGGGGGCCGGTCGCGGGGGAGCCGGGGGAGGTGGACGGGAGGGCACGGGGAGGTGGCGCCGCGGATGTGTCGACCTGACCGGTCGGGTGACCTTCCCTGTCGACAAATATGTTGATCGAGAACGTCGTTGCGCCCGCACGCGCAATCCGACCGCATAACAGAAAACCGTCCGTGAGTTTCTGTCGGGCCGTCAGCTTGTGTGGGACCTGAGGGGATTGATAACGATCCAGATACGGAATCGTCCTGATTTCGCATGGGGGTTTCGGGGCCTCCGGGGCTCAATAGGATTCGTCTGGTTCATACCCGCAGCAGTGCCACAGGGGGCACGCGCGGATCGGCAAGTCGGCGGGGACTGCCCACTCGGTGCGGCCCGGCCCGGAGGGATCCCAGATGTTCCAGAGGCAGGGGCTGAGTCTGTCCCGGATAACCACTGTCATGCTCACGACCAGCTTGGCGCTGGGCGGAGGCCTGTTCGCGGCCGGTGCGGCGGCCGCGGCCGGCGCGGCCGGCGCACCGACCTCGGGCGTGACCGCCGAGGTCCAGAACGAGATGCTCGGCGAGAAGATCGACGTCGAGGGCAAGGGAACCGTCGACGGCGGCCTGTTCACCCTCAAGACGGACGCGGGCGAGAAGCTCCGGACGTACTGCATCGACTTCGACAACCCGGTCTACCTGGACAGCAACGCCAAGTACCACGAGGCGGACTGGGCCGCGAGCTCGCTCAACAGCAACGCGAACGCCCCCAAGATCCGCTGGATCCTGGACAACTCGTACCCGCAGGCCAGCCTGGCCTCCCTGGCCACGGCCATCCACGTCGACGGTCTGAGCGAGGCGGACGCCGCCGCGGGCACCCAGGCCGCGATCTGGAAGTTCTCGGACAACAAGAACGCCGTCCCGCGCAACGACAAGGCCAAGAAGCTCCGCGACTACCTGGTCGGCGACGCCAACAAGGGCGTCGCGGCCGAGCCGAAGCCCTCGCTGACCCTCGCCCCGGACTCGGTCTCCGGCAAGTCGGGCGGCAAGCTCGGCCCGTTCCTGCTGAACTCCAGCGCGAACGAGGTCAAGCTGACCGTCACCGGCGACGCCGCGGACAAGGTCAAGCTGCTGGACAAGGACAACAAGCCGGTCGGTGGCGCCCTGGCGGGCCCGATCAACAAGGACACCCCGCTGTACCTGGACGTGCCGGCCGGCACCCCGGACGGCAAGGCCGCCATCAACGCCACCGCCGAGGCCACCGTGCTCAGCGGCCGGGTCTTCATGAGCAAGGTGGACAACCGCGGCCGCCACAGCCAGACCATGATCCTGGCCGGCTCCACCAAGGTGAACGTCGCGGCCGGCGCCAAGGCCACCTGGAAGCAGGGCAAGGGCGCGCTGATCGACAGCTCCGCCAAGGAGGAGTGCGCCGCCGGCGGCGTGCGGGTGTCCGTCGCCAACACCGGTGACGAGGCGGCCACCGTCACGGTCGGCAAGCAGCAGGTCGCCGTCCAGCCGGGCAAGACCGAGAGCGTGCTCGTCAAGGTCGAGGAGAAGGCGAGCTACGACTTCACCGTGACCGGCCCGAACGGCTACTCCAAGCAGTTCACCGGCGTCCTGGACTGCAAGACCGGCGTGACCCCGACCCCGGCCCCGACCACCCCGGCCACCCCGGCCGCGACCGGCACCCCGTCCGGCGGCCCGTCCGTGACCCCGTCGGGCACCCCGAGCACCGGTGCCGGCCAGCCGACCCCGGCGACCACCAGCGCCGCCCCCGGCACCGGTGGCCTGGCCCAGACCGGTGCCAATGACACCACCCCGATCCTCGCCGCCGTCGCCGGTGGCCTGGTCGTGGCCGGTGGCGCCGCCGTCTTCGTCCTGCGCCGCCGCGGCCGTCACGGTCGCACCACCGCCTGAACCGACTGAACCGCCCGAGCGGGCCGGGAGGCGCTGACCTCCCGAGACCCTGAGAGCGGAAACCGGCCCGGCTCCCCGCACCCGTGCGGGGAGCCGGGCCGTCGCGTTCGCGGGGCGGGGCGGAAGGGACGCTGGTGGCGGGGCCCGGGCGGGCGGGGAGCGGCTCCGGATACCCCCGTGGGGTCACCTGGGCGGTTCGGGCTCCGGGCCGGGTGCGGCACAATGGAAGGCTGCAAGCCGAATTACTCCCGACGACGCCGGAGCGATCTCACGTGGCGGAATACATCTACACGATGCGCAAGGTGCGCAAGGCTCACGGAGACAAGGTCATCCTTGACGACGTGACGCTCAGCTTCCTCCCCGGAGCGAAGATCGGCGTCGTGGGCCCCAACGGCGCCGGTAAGTCCACCGTGCTGAAGATGATGGCCGGCCTGGAGCACCCCTCCAACGGCGACGCCTTCCTCTCGCCGGGCTTCACCGTCGGCATGCTGCTCCAGGAGCCGCCGCTGGACGAGTCCAAGACCGTCCTGGAGAACGTCGAGGACGGCGTCAAGGAGATCAAGGGGAAGCTCAACCGCTTCAACGAGATCGCCGAGCTGATGGCGACCGACTACTCGGACGCGCTGCTGGACGAGATGGGCAAGCTCCAGGAGGACCTGGACCACGCCAACGCCTGGGACCTCGAGGCCCAGCTGGAGCAGGCCATGGACGCGCTGGGCTGCCCGCCCGGCGACTGGCAGGTCACCAAGCTCTCCGGTGGCGAGAAGCGCCGCGTGGCGCTGTGCAAGCTGCTGCTGGAGGCCCCCGACCTGCTGCTGCTCGACGAGCCCACCAACCACCTGGACGCCGAGTCGGTGAACTGGCTGGAGCAGCACCTGGCCAAGTACGCCGGCACCGTCGTCGCCGTCACCCACGACCGGTACTTCCTGGACAACGTGGCCGGCTGGATCCTGGAGCTCGACCGCGGCCGCGCGATCGGCTACGAGGGCAACTACTCCACCTACCTGGAGAGCAAGCAGTCGCGCCTCAAGGTCGAGGGGCAGAAGGACGCCAAGCGCGCCAAGCGCCTCAAGGAGGAGCTGGAGTGGGTCCGCTCCAACGCCAAGGGCCGTCAGGCGAAGTCCAAGGCCCGTCTGGCCCGCTACGAGGAGATGGCGGCCGAGGCGGACAAGATGCGGAAGCTGGACTTCGAGGAGATCCAGATCCCGCCGGGCCCGCGTCTGGGCAGCGTCGTCATCGAGGTCGAGAACCTCAACAAGGCCTTCGGTGAGAAGATCCTGATCGACGACCTGAGCTTCACCCTGCCGCGCAACGGCATCGTCGGCATCATCGGCCCGAACGGCGCCGGCAAGACCACCCTGTTCAAGATGCTCCAGGACCTGGAGACCCCGGACAGCGGCACGGTCAAGGTCGGCGAGACCGTCAAGATCAGCTACGTCGACCAGACCCGCTCCAACATCGACCCGAAGAAGACCCTCTGGGAGGTCGTCTCCGACGGTCTGGACTGGATCAACGTCGGCCAGGTCGAGATGCCGTCCCGCGCCTACGTGTCGGCCTTCGGCTTCAAGGGCCCGGACCAGCAGAAGCCGGCCGGCGTGCTCTCCGGTGGTGAGCGCAACCGCCTGAACCTGGCGCTCACCCTCAAGCAGGGCGGCAACCTGCTGCTCCTCGACGAGCCCACCAACGACCTGGACGTCGAGACGCTCTCCTCGCTGGAGAACGCCCTGCTGGAGTTCCCCGGCTGCGCCGTGGTCATCTCCCACGACCGCTGGTTCCTGGACCGAGTGGCCACCCACATCCTCGCCTACGAGGGCGACAGCAAGTGGTTCTGGTTCGAGGGCAACTTCGAGTCGTACGAGAAGAACAAGATCGAGCGGCTCGGCGCCGACGCCGCCCGTCCGCACCGGGCCACGTACAAGAAGCTGACCCGAGGCTGACACCCAGCCGTCACTACGGCCCGGCAGACTGCCCTCCGGGGCGGCCTGCCGGGCCGCGGCCCGTCGCCACCGTCCGCCGCGTCGCGTCCCACGCCACCGGCGGTGGACGGCGGCGGGCGACCGGACACCGAGGAGAACTGCCGTGGCCCGCCACATCTACGCCTGCCCGCTGCGCTGGTCCGACATGGACGCCTTCGGGCACGTCAACAACGTGGTCTTCCTGCGCTACCTGGAGGAGGCCCGGATCGACTTCATGTTCACCCAGGCCGCCGCGGCCGGCGCCGGGGAGTTCGCGGGCGGCTCGGTGGTGGCCCGCCACGAGATCGACTACAAGCGTCCGCTGGTGCACCGGCCGGAGCCGGTCACCATCGAGACCTGGGTGACGAAGATCGGCGGCGCCTCGCTGACGGTCTCGTACGAGATCAAGGACGTCGCCGAGGACGGCAGCGACATCGTGTACGTCCGGGCGTCCACCGTGGTCGTCCCCTACGACCTGGCCGAGGGCCGGCCGCGCCGGATCTCGCCGGTGGAGCGGGAGTTCCTCGGCCGCTTCATGGACGTAGAGCCGGCCGTCGCCACCGTCTGACCCCATCTGACGATTCGAGCTGAACCGCTGTGACCATCACCGCCCGTCTCGCCCTGACCGACACCGGGGAGGCCGCCGACCTCTCCGCCTTCCTGCTGCGCCTGCTGCGCTTCGACCGGGCGGCGGCCGTCCGGCTCCAGGCGGTGGGCCCGGGCGAGGGCGACGGCGACGGCGTGCTGGCGGTCTTCGGACGGCTGCCGCTGGGCGGTTCGGGCGCGCTGGCGGTCCGTACCGTGCGGCTGGACGGTCTGGACGGCCCGGTGGACCTGACCGTATCGGCGGGTCAGCTGCTGGACGGCGTGGACGCCGAGGCGGGCGCCGTCGCGCTGCCCGCGCCGGTGACCGGCCCGGCCTGGGCCGGGCTGCTGCCGCCGCGCACCGGCTGGCGGCCGGTGGGCGCCCCGCCGGTGGCCGAGGTGTACCCCGAACTCATGGCCGGGGTGCAGGAGTTCCGCGAGCGCAGCGAGGCCGTCCCGGCGCACCACCGCGGCCGCACGGTGCTGGACGCGCTGGCCGACGAGATCTGGTCCCGCCCGGTCACGGTGCTGCCCGAGCTGCCGCTGCGCGCGCTGCACGCCGCGTACGTGATCGGCTTCCTGCGGCCCGGTGCCCCGCTGACCGTGCACCGGGCGGGTGGCTGGCTGCGGCTGAGTGCCCCGGCGGGCTCGGTGGCGGTGCGCACGGTGGCCGCGCCGGGCGCGGGGCTGGGGCTCAGCCCGGTCCGGTAGCCGGGCCCGCGAACCCCGGCCCGCGAACCCCGGCCCGCAAGCCCGGAAAGGCCCAGGAAAGACCCTGGGAACGGCCTCAGCCCGGGGTGTTGATCATCGAGGCGGCGGCGTAGGTCAGGTACTCGAGCAGCTGCTGCTCGTGCTCGGCCGGCAGCTCCAGGCTCGCCACGGCCGCCCGCATGTGGGTGAGCCAGGCGTCGTGCGCGGCCTTGTCGACCTTGAACGGCGCGTGCCGCATCCGCAGCCGGGGGTGGCCGCGCCGGTCGCTGTAGGTGCGCGGGCCGCCCCAGTACTGCATCAGGAAGAGGGCCATCCGCTCCTCGGCCGGCCCGAGGTCCTCCTCGGGGTACATCGGCCGCAGCAACTCGTCCTCGGCGATGCCCTCGTAGAACCGGTGGGCGAGCCGCCGGAAGGCCGGCTCACCGCCGACCTGGTCGTAGAAGGTCTCCTCGCTCAACGTGCCTCGCCGGATCTCTCTCACCCGACCATGGTCGCAGACGCCGACGGGGTCGTACACCGGGACCAAAGGCGTACGACCCCGTCGGGATCGGTGGACGTCAACCGGGGAGGGTCAGTCCTCCCAGCGGAACAGCTTCCAGGAGATGCCGGTCAGCACGGCCGCGAAGAGCAGCAGGCCGCCCATGGTCGGCAGGGCGTCCATGACGCCGCCGCCGCGGGTGAGCACCGACTGGGCGGAGTTGACCAGGTAGTGCAGCGGCATGACCTCGGAGACGGCCTTCAGCCAGCCCGGGGCGCCGTCCAGCGGGAAGAACGAGCCGGACAGGAAGGACATCGGCAGCACGATGATCTGCGAGATGCCGTTGGCCGCCTCCTCGGTCTTGGCGACCGAGCCGGCCAGCAGGCCGATCGACATGAAGGCGAGCGTCGCGCAGGCCACCAGCGGGATGATCAGCCACCAGTTGCCGGTGAGCTTGAGCCCGAAGAAGCTCGTCGCGACCACCAGGAAGACGGCGGTCTGCAGGAACGCGGTCAGCAGCGAGACCAGGATCCGGGAGCTGACCACGGTTCCGGCGTTGATCGGGGCCAGCCGCAGCCGCCGCAGCACCTTGGACTTGCGCCAGTTGACCAGCGTCAGCGCGGCACCGAACACCGCGCCGGTGGCGACGGCCCAGCCGAGCAGGCCGGGGGTGAGGAACTGGATCGGCTTGAGCGACTTGTCCTCGACCTGCTGGGAGTCCAGCACGAAGGCCGGCTTCTGGCCGGTGGCCGCCTGGTTGGCGGTCTGGACCACCGAGTTGAGGATGCCCTGGAGCGCGCCGGCGCGGACCTGGTCGGCGGCGGTGTAGCGCAGCTCGACCGTGCCGTCCGGGCCCTGCTTGATCAGCGCGTCGTAGTCGCCCTTGCGGACCTTCTCCAGCGTGGCGGCCTCGTCGTCGGTCTTCGTGATGGTGAGGACCTTGTCCAGCCCGGCCCGCTCGTCGCCCTGGATCGAGTCGAACAGCTTCACCGCGCCGACCTGCGCCACCTTGGCGTGGGGGCTGCCGGAGCCCTTGGTCACGCTGCCGAAGAACACCAGGAACACCAGCGGGAACAGCAGGATGAAGAAGGTCGCGGTGCGGTCGCGCTTCATCCCGAGCAGCATGGCGCGGGACAGGCTCCAGAACGCGCTGACCCGCTCCCGCTCGTCGGTGGCGGGGCCGCCGCGCCGGGCCGGGGCCTGCGGCTCGGTGGAGGTGCTGGCGGTCATGCGCGGAACTCCCGTCCGGTCAGCTGGAGGAAGACGTCCTCCAGGGTGGCGCCGCGCACTTCCAGGCCGCGCAGCGCGTTCTGCTCGGCGAGGACGCTGAGCACCGGGGCCGGAACGCGGGTGGAGACGGAGAGCGAGACGGTGTCGTCCTCCAGGTTGGCGATGTCCGCGCCGGCCGCGGTCATCAGCTCCCGGGCCCGGGCGAGCGGGAGTTGGCCGGAGGCCACGCTGATCCGGACGGTGTCGTCGATCTCGCGGATCAGCGCCGCCGGGGCGCCGGTGTGGAGGATCTTGCCGTGGTCCATGATCGAGACCCGGTCGCAGAGCACCTCGGCCTCGTCCAGGTAGTGCGTGGTCAGCACGACCGTGCGGCCCTCGGCGTTGATGTCCCGCAGGAGGTCCCACAGGTTGCGCCGGGACTGCGGGTCGAGTCCGGTGGTGGGCTCGTCCAGGAAGACGAGCTCCGGGTCGTGCGCCAGTGCGCAGGCGATCGACAGGCGCTGGGCCTGGCCGCCGGACATCTGGTCGGTCAGGGTCTCGGCCTTGTCCGAGAGGCCGACCCGCTCCAGCATCGCATCGGCCCGCTTGGGGCCGACCCCGTAGAACGACGCGAAGGTGCGGATGGTCTCCCGGGCCGTCAGTTTCCGGAAGAAAGCGGTCGCCTGGAACTGCACGCCGATTCGCGGCAGCAGTTTCGGATTGCGCGGCCAGGGCTCCATGCCCAGCAGCTGGATCCGGCCCTCGTCCGGTTTCCGGACTCCTTCCAGGATCTCCATCGTGGTGGTCTTCCCGGCGCCGTTGGGGCCCAGGATCCCGTAGAACTCGCCGGCCTCGACGGTGAACGACACCCCGTCGACGGCCTGCACATCCCCGTACCGCTGACGTATGCCGTCAGCGGATATAGCAGCAGTCATGTGGCCTGAGCCTAGGGGCTGCGAAGGCTGCTGTGCACATCCGTGCGAGCGAATTTGCGGATATTTTGAAGAGGACTCAAACAAAGTCGGGGCGGGCGGGTGTGGGATTCGGCCCCGCGCCCCCGGGGGTGGGGCGGTTGAACCCTCAGGGGATTATGTGGCGGG
>NZ_JBHXTL010000116.1:0-3118 GCF_042677365.1 Kitasatospora sp. NPDC127116 | reverse complement strand
CTCAACCCGTTGCGTTTTATTTTCTTTTTTTTTTTATCCTCAAACAACATTCGGGGGGCGGTGGGTTTGCCCAACCCCCCCCGCCCCGACCGGAGTTGGCGCTGATGACCCATCAGGGAATGATGTGGCGGTCTTTCAGCCGCGGTGCACGGTGATGGTGGTCCAGGCGCCGATGTGGATCCGGTCGCCGTCGTTCAGCGGGATCGCGGTGTGCGGGGTGATCGGCTCCGCGCCGCCGTTCACGGTGGTGCCGTTGGTCGAGTCCTGGTCGACCAGGACCCAGCTGCCGTCCGCCTGTTCGGCGAGCAGCGCGTGCTGGTGCGAGGCGCCCGGGTCCTCCGGCGGGACGGACAGGTCGATCTCCGGCACCGTGCCGCGGTGCTGGCTGCGCCGTCCGATCCGCAGCTGGCCGCGGCCGGTCAGCGGGATCCGGCGCTCGGGGCAGTACGGCGGGAAGAACAGGCCGGCCGCCTCGGGGCCGCTGCGGGCCATCATCTCGGTGAAGTAGTCCCGGTCGGCCGCGACCACGGCGATCCAGTTGGTCCGCACCGGCTCGGCCGGGGCGGGTTCCCGGGGTTGCTGCGGCTGTGCCTGCTGCGCCTGCTGCGGCGGGGCCAGGTTGAAGGAGGTGCCGAAGTCGCCGCCGCGGCTGTTCGGGCCGGGGCCGGCCGGGTGGGCGTAGACCGGGCCGGAGTCCTCGCGCACGGAGGTGTCGGGGAACGCGCCCTCCGGCGCGGGCCCCTCGCCCCCGGCGTGGTGGCCGGGAGGTGCCGTCGGCCCGGTGCCGGGCTGGGCGGGCGGGTAGCCGTAGGTGTGCGGGTGTGCGGGGGCCTGCGGCTGCTGCTGGACGGGCGGCGCGACGGCCTGCTGGGCGGCCGGCGGCTGTCCGAACGGTGACTCTCCGAACGGGGGCTGGCCGGCGGGGGCGTGACCGAACGGCGGCTGCTCGAACGGCGGCTGGCCGGCGGGGGCGTGACCGAACGGCGGCTGGCCGGCCGGGGCGTGACCGGGCGGGGCCTGCGGCGGGGTGCCGCCGTAGGCCGCCGGGATGTTCAGCGGCGGCTGCTGGGCCGGGCCGGGCGGGAGGTGGCCGGCGCCGGGCGCCTGGCGGCGCGAGGGCGTGGAGAGCTCGTAGTCGTAGCCGCACTCCTCGCAGAACCGTCCGGTCTGCGGGCTGCGGCAGATCGGGCAGACGGCCAGGCCCGCGGTGAGGCCCTGCGGCCCGGCCTGGGGCTGGACGGCCCCGTGCGGGGGCGGGGGCACCATGCCCGGGGGCGGCAGGGGTGCCCCGGGCGGCGGGACGGCTCCCGGGGGAACGGCCCCCGGCGGCATCGGCGGCGGAGGCGGCGGAGCGCCGAAGGACGCGCCGCCGTACCCCGGGTGGTGTCCGGCGTGCGCGCCGGGCGCGGGGTCGGCCCCGGGCGCCCCCGGGTAGCCTCCGTGCGCCCCCGGCGTGGGGGCCGGCGGAGTCATCGGGAAGCCGCAGAAGTCGCACCAGTCCTCGGCCTGCGACTCGTGGCCCCTCGGGCAGATCGGCATCAGGTCCCCCTCGTTTCGGGCCGGCTCGGTGCGGCGTCGCGCCGGGGTGCCGGCCCGGTCACGTCTTCAGCGGTCACTTCTTCACACGTACCGTCTTGGTCGACCGGGTCTCAAGGGTCATCGAGTCGGCCTCGCTCACGTTCTTACGGAACCGAACCGTACCCTCCTTCGGGTCCACCACGTCCACCACCTTCTGGAGCAGCTTGTAGGTGCCCTCGTTCCCGGTCGCGTGGGCGATCCGGACGGCCGCGCCCAGCTTGGCGGTCGCGCGGTCGACGTCCCCGGCCCGGTGGGCCTCCAGGCCCTCCTGGATGGAGGAGGCGAGCTCGGCCTGCCCGGTGTAGTGGGCGACCTGCGGGCTGATCCGGGTGGAGGAGGCCAGGTCGTCGGTCCAGACCGCCTTGACCAGGCCCTGGGTGAGCACCTCCGGGGTGCCGCCGGCGACCTGGTCGGGCAGCACCAGGCTGATCCGGGCGGCCAGCATCTCGTTGCCGACCGAGGCGGCCGGCACCTCGACGCAGACGTGGTAGTCGCGGCTCTCGTCGCCCCAGGAGCCGGTGGGGTAGTCGCCGGCCCGGGGCCCGGCCTCGGTGCGGCGGGAGGTCAGGTCCTCGACCGCGGGGGCGACCTGCTTGACGAACCTGACCGTGGCGTTGGCCGGGGTCCAGATCCGCAGGGCGACGTCGGCGACCTGCTTGCCCATCGCCCCGGCCATCATCGAGCGGAAGTCCTCGGCCAGGCCGGAGGGTTCGGCGACGATGTCGGTGGTGCCGAGCAGCGCCGAGGAGATCCTGCGCAGCTCGTCGATCCGCCAGTCGGTGCCCACGCCGCGGCAGTCGGCGGTGAAGTGGCCGGTCACCAGTTCGATGGTGCGGGCCAGGTCCTCGGCGGACTCGTGCTCGTTGTTGCCGTCGGTGAGCAGGACGGCGTGCCGGATGGCGATGTCGCGGCGGGTGAGGAAGAGCTTGTCGGCCTTGGCCAGCCAGGTGCCCATCGCGGTGCCGCCGGCGGCGGTGAGCCGGCGCAGCGACTCCTTGGCCTGCCCGCGGGTGGTGGCGGAGGCGATGGCGAGGGTGCCGTCGCCGGGGTAGATGTCGCGGGCCTCGTGGGTGCCGGCGACCACGGCGAAGGCGGTGCCGTCGCGCAGCGCGTCGATGGCGGCGGCGGTGGCCTCGCGGGCGCCGTTGATCTTGCTCTTGGGGTAGTCCATCGAGCCCGAGCAGTCCACCAGGACGACCACGGCGGCCGCGGCGCCGGTGCCCGCCGGGGCGGCGTCGGCGAAGCCGAGCGGCCGGCCGCCGGAGGTGCCGCCGCCGGTCGCGGTGACGGTGACGATGGCGTTGACCTCGCGGGCGCCGTCGGCCAGGTACTCGTTCTGGAAGATCTCCACGTTGAACCTGGGCAGGTTCGGCTTCGCCAGTGTTGCCATGGGGCGGTCGGCTCCCGTCGGGTGAGGGGTGGACGTGCTCAGGACGGTGGGGCGGGCCGCAGGGGGGGCCCGGGGGGCGGGCAGTCGTGGCGGAACGCGGGTGTTCGGGGAGGCCGTAGGGTGGTTCGGGGGGGTCGGCGGGAAGGGCGG
>NZ_JBHXTL010000115.1:0-31977 GCF_042677365.1 Kitasatospora sp. NPDC127116 | reverse complement strand
TCGCCATGCTCGCCGTGCACAAGGCCGGCGGCGCCTACCTGCCGCTGGACGCCGAGTACCCGGCCGAGCGCACCGCCCACATGCTCGCCGACGCCCGACCGGCGCTCGTCCTCACCGACGACCGCTGGCCGCTGCCCGAGGTGCTGGCCGGCCAGGCCGTCCTGGACGCCGCCCCGCCGTCCGACGTCGCCCCGCCGGCCGAGGCCGCCGAGGGCGCCGCGCCCGACCCGGGGTGGTGCGCCCTCGACCCGGGCGACGCCGCCTACGTCATCTACACCTCCGGCTCCACCGGCCGCCCCAAGGGCGTCGTGGTGCCGCACGGCGCCGTCGCCGCCCTGCTCGCCGCCCACCGCGCCGCCCTGATCCGGGGCACCGAGGAGGCCCACGGCCGGCAGCGGATCGCGCTCACCGCCTCGCTCTGCTTCGACGCCTCCCTGGAGCCCCTGCTCTGGATGTTCGCCGGGCACGAGCTGCACCTGATCGGCGACGAGCTGCGCCGCGACCCGGCGGCGCTGGTCCGCCACACGGCCGCCGCCGGGATCGACGCCCTGCACCTCACCCCGTCCTACACCGAGCAGCTGATCGAGGAGGGGCTGCTGGACGCACCCGCGCCGCGCCTCCTGCTGCTCGGCGGCGAGGCCGTCGGCCAGGCGCTGTGGCAGCGGCTGCGGGAGCACCCCGACACCGCCGGCCACAACTTCTACGGTCCGACCGAGGCCACCGTCTACGCGCTGACCCAGCCGTTCGACGCGGCGCGGCGCCCCGGTCTCGGCGGCCCGATCGCCGGGGTGCGGGCGTACCTCCTGGACGAGTACCTCAACCCCGTCCCGGTGGGGGTGCCGGGGGAGCTGTACCTCGCGGGCACCGGCCTGGCCCGCGGCTACCTGGCGCGGCCGGGAATGACGGCGGAGCGCTTCGTCGCCTGCCCGTTCGAGCCGGGCGCGCGCCTCTACCGCACCGGGGACCTGGCCCGCCGCACCCGCGACGGCGGCTTCGAGTACCTCGGCCGCACCGACCACCAGGTGAAGATCCGCGGCTTCCGGATCGAACCCGGCGAGATCGAGCAGGTGCTGGCCCGCCACCCCGCCGTCCGCCAGGCCGTGGTCACCGTCCGGGAGAGCGGCACCGGCGACCGGCGCCTGGTCGCCCACTGCGCGGTGGGCCACCGCGCGGCGGGGCGGGAGACGCCCGAACTCGCCGTCGAACTGCGGCGCTTCGCCGCCGGGGCGCTGCCCGGCTACATGGTGCCGGCCGCCGTCGTCCTGCTCGACACCCTGCCCCTGACGGGCAGCGGCAAGGTCGACCACCGGGCGCTGCCCGAACCGGACTTCGGGGCGCTGTCGGCCGGCCGGGCGGCGCGCACCCCGCAGGAGGAGATCCTGTGCGGGCTGTTCGCTGAGGTGCTCGGCCTGGAGGGCGTCGGCATCGACGACGACTTCTTCGACCTGGGCGGCCACTCGCTGCTCGCCACCAAGCTGCTCAGCCGGGTGCGGGCGGCGCTGGGTGCCGAGTTGGGGATCCGGGACGTCTTCGAGGCGCCGAGCGCGGCCGGGCTGGCCGCCCGCCTCGGCACCGGCTCGCGGCGACCGGCACTGAGCGCGGCGGGCGAACGCCCGGAGCGCGTCCCGCTGTCCTTCGCCCAGCAGCGCCTGTGGCTGATCGACCGGATGGAAGGCCCCAGCGCCCTCTACAACCTGCCGCTCGTCCTGCGCGTGGCGGGCGAGCTGGACGCCGCCGCGCTGGAGCTCGCCCTCGGCGACGTGGTCGCCCGGCACGAGAGCCTGCGCACCCTGATCGAGGAGTTCGACGGCACCCCCTACCAGCGGATCCTGCCCGTCGAGCAGGCCCGCGTCCGGGTCGAGCTGCTGCCGCCCGGCACCGAGCCGGCGAGCTGCACGGACCGTCCCTTCGACCTGGCCGCCGACCTGCCCGTCCGCGCCCACGTCATCCCGGCCGGGCCCGGGGAGCACCTGCTCGCCCTCGTCCTGCACCACATCGCCGGGGACGGCTGGTCGATGGGCCCGCTGCTGCGCGACCTCGCCACGGCCTACGCGGCCCGCACCGGCGGCGCGGCCCCGCGGTGGGCGCCGCTGCCCGTCCAATACGCCGACTACGCGCTCTGGCAGCGCGAACTGCTCGGCCGGGAGGAGGACGGGGAGAGCCTGCTCGCCCGCCAGCTCGGCCACTGGCGCGAGGCGCTGGCCGGCCTGCCCGAGGAGCTGTCGCTGCCCGTCGACCGGCCGCGCCGCGCGGCCGCCTCGCACCGCGGCGAGCGGGTCGTCGTCCCGTACGGCGCGGAACTCCACCGCGCTCTCGGCGAGTTGTCGCGCCGGCACCGGGTGACGATGTTCATGACGGTGCAGGCGGCCCTCGCCGCGCTGCTCACCCGCCTCGGCGCGGGCACCGACGTCCCGATCGGCTCGGTGGTGGCCGGGCGCGGCGACGAGGCGCTGGACGAGCTGGTCGGCTTCTTCGTCAACACCCTGGTCCTGCGCACCGACACGTCCGACGATCCGAGCTTCACCGAGCTGCTGGCCCGCGTCCGGGAGACCCAACTCGACGCCCACGCCCACCAGGACGTGCCCTTCGAACGCCTGGTGGAGGAGCTGAACCCGGCCCGCTCGCTGGCCCGCCACCCGCTCTTCCAGGTGATGCTGCTGCTGGAGGGCCGGGGCGACTCGGCGCCGCTCGCCGCGGCCGGCCTGGACGCCTCGGCGGTGTCCTCCGCCGGGACGGTCGCCAAGTTCGACCTGAGCGTGGGCCTCGGCGAGTCCTTCGACGCCGACGGCGCACCCGCCGGCCTGGAGTGCGCGATCGACTTCGCCACCGACCTCTTCGACCGGGAGACGGTCGAGGCGATCGCCGTGCGCCTCGGCCGGCTGCTGGCGGCGGTGGCCGCCCGGCCCGAGCTGCCGATCGGCCGGATCGAGCTGCTGTCGGCCGAGGAGCGCGCCGCGCTCCCGACCGCCGGCGCCGCCCTGCCGGCCGAACTCCCGCTGGTCCCGGCCGCCTTCGCGGCCCAGGCCGCCCGCACCCCGGAGGCGGTCGCGCTGGTCTGCGGCGAGGTCCGGCTGACCTTCGCCGAGCTGAACGCCCGCGCCAACCGGCTCGCCCACCACCTGATCGGGCGGGGCATCGGACCCGAGTCCGTGGTCGCCCTCGCCCTGCCGCGCTCGGCGGAGACGGTGGTCGCCATGCTCGCCGTGCACAAGGCCGGTGGCGCCTACCTGCCGCTGGACGCCGACCACCCGGGCGACCGCACCGCCCGCACCCTCGCCGACGCGGCCCCCGCCCTCGTCCTCACCGACGACGGCTGGCCCCGGCCCGAGGCGCTGGCCGGCACCCCCGTGCTGGCCCTCGCCGAGGCCACCGGGCCGGACACCGATCCGGCCCCGCGCGCCTCGGCCGGCCACGCCGCCTACCTGATCTACACCTCCGGCTCCACCGGCCGCCCCAAGGGCGTCGTCGTCCAGCACGGCAGCCTCGCCGCCCTGCTGGCCGTCCACCGGGCCGGGCCGATCGCCGCCGCCGAGGCCGCGCACGGCCGACTGCGCGTCGCGCTCACCGCCTCGCTCTGCTTCGACGGGTCGCTGGAGAGCCTGCTCTGGCTGTTCGCCGGGCACGAGCTGCACCTGATCGGCGACGAACTGCGCCGCGACCCGGCCGCGCTGGTGCGGTACGTGCGCGCGGAGGGCATCGGCGCCATGGACGTCACCCCGTCCTACGCCGAGCAGCTCCTCGCCGAGGGCCTGCTGGAGGGCGCCGCCCCGGCCGTCCTGGTGCTGGGCGGCGAGGCCGTCGGCCAGCAGCTCTGGACGAGCCTGCGCGCGGCGCCGGGCACCACCGCCTACAACCTGTACGGCCCGACCGAGGCCACCGTCTACGCCCTCGGCCGGCCGCTCGGCGGGGCGGAGCGCCCCGGTCTCGGCGGCCCGGTCGCCGGGGTGCGGGCGTACCTCCTGGACGAGTACCTCAACCCCGTCCCGGCGGGCGTGCCCGGGGAGCTGTACCTGGCCGGCCCGGGCCTGGCCCGCGGCTACCTGGGCCGCCCCGGCCTGACGGCGGAACGCTTCGTCGCCTGCCCGTTCGAACCGGGCGTGCGCATGTACCGCACCGGGGACCTGGCCCGCCGCACCCGCGACGGGGAGCTGGAGTACCTCGGCCGCACCGACCACCAGGTGAAGATCCGCGGCTTCCGGATCGAACTCGGCGAGATCGAGCACGTGCTGACGCTCCACCCGCGGGTCGGCGCCGCCGCCGTGCTGCCCGCCGCGGACGGGCTGCGCCTGGTCGCCTACGTGGTGGCCGACGGCCCGCTCGACCCCGCCGAACTGCGCGCCTTCGCCGCCGGCCACCTGCCCGGCTACATGCTGCCCGCCGCCGTCGTCCCGCTGGCCGCGCTGCCGCTCACCGGCAGCGGCAAGCTCGACCGGACGGCGCTGCCCGCACCGGACTTCGGGCAGCTCGCCGGCGGCCGCGCCGCCCGGACGCCGCAGGAGTCGATCCTGTGCGGGCTGTTCGCGGAGGTGCTCGGCCTGGAGGCCGTCGGCATCGACGACGACTTCTTCGACCTCGGCGGCCACTCCCTGCTCGCCATGAAGCTGCTCGCCGAGGTCCGCTGCGCCCTCGGCACGGACCCCGGCATGCGGGCGCTGTTCGAGACACCCACCGTGGCCGGGCTCGCCCGACGGCTCGACCACGGCCCGGCGCCCGACGCGCTGGACGTCCTGCTGCCGCTGCGCGCCGGCGGCGACCGGCCCCCGCTGTTCTGCGTCCACCCGGCGGCCGGCATCAGCTGGGTCTACTCCGGGCTGTTGCGCCACCTCGGCCCCGAGCAGCCGGTGTACGGCCTCCAGGCCCGGGGCCTGCGCGGCGACGCGCCGGCGAGCGTCGCCGAGATCGCCGAGGACTACGTGCGGCAGATCCGCGCGGTGCGTCCCGACGGCCCGTACCACCTGCTGGGCTGGTCCTTCGGCGCGGTGGTCGCGCAGGAGATGGCCGTGCGGCTGCGGGCCGAGGGCGCCGAGGTCGGCCTGCTGGCCCTGCTCGACGGCGCCCCGGCGGTCCGCACCGCCGACGCCCCGCCCGTCGAAACCGCCGACACCCTCGCGGAGTTGCTGCACTCGCTCGGCCACGACCCGGCGGACGGCCGGGGACTCGCCGATCTGCGGGCCGTGCTCGGGGAGGCCGTGGCCGTGCTGCCGGAGGTCTTCGACCGGCACCGCAAGCTGATGGCCGAGCACGTGCCGGCCCGCTACCGGGGGGACGCCGTCTTCTTCGGGGCGACCACCGGCAAGCCCGCCGACTGGCCGTACGAGCAGAGCTGGCGGCCGTACCTGGACGGCCGGATCGAGAGCCACCGCCTGGCCTGCGCCCACGGCGAGCTGACCCGGCCGCAACCCCTCGCACGGATCGCCGCCGTGCTGACCGAGAAGCTGCACACCGAGAAGCCGCACACCCAGAAGCGGCACACCCAGAAGCCGGGAGCGTGACCCGCGATGACCACCACCGTCCCGATCGAATCACCGGCGCCGCCGGAGCGGCCGCGCGGCCGGTGGGGCCTGTGGGCCCAGGGGGACTTCCGCCGGCTCTGGATCGGTGAGACCACCAGCACCCTCGGCACGGCCGTCGGAAGCGTGGCGCTGTCCCTGGTGGCCGTGGTCACCCTGGGCGCCGGCCCCTTCGCGGTGGGCGTGATCAACGCCGCCGCCTGGCTGCCCTGGCTGTTCCTCGGCCTGCCGGCCGGAGCCTGGGTGGACCGCTGGCCCCGGCTGCGGGTGATGCTGGTCTGCGACCTGCTGCTGCTCGTCCTCTTCGCCAGCGTCCCGGTGTCCGCGTGGTTGGGGGCGCTCTCCCTCGCCCAGCTGGTGGTGGTGGCCCTGCTGACCGGGGCGGTGAAGGTGTTCTTCTCCACCGCCTACGGGGCGGTGCTGCCCACCCTGGTGGCGAAGGCCGACCTGCTGGAGGCCAACGTCAAGCTGCGCTCCGGGGCCTCGGCGGCGGAGATCGCCGGCCCGGGCGCGGCCGGTCTGCTCGCGCAGGCCTTCGGCGCCGCCAGCGGGATGCTCGCCGACTCGCTCACCTACCTGGTGTCGGCGTTCTGCCTGCGGCGGATCAGGACGGAGGAGCGCCCCCCGCCGGTGTCCGAACGGCGCGGCATCCCGCGCGAGATCGGCGAGGGCGTCCGGTTCCTGCTGCGCGATCCCTACCTGCGCACGTTCGCCTGCTTCGCGGCGGTCGGCAACCTGGGACTGAACGGCATCCAGGCGGTGCAGACGGTCTTCCTGGTGCGCAGCGTGGGGATCGAACCGGGCGCGGTGGGCGCGGTGTTCGCGCTGGTGAGCGTCGGCGGGCTGGCCGGTGCGATGCTGGCCGGGCGGATCGCCCGCAGGCTGGGCACCGCGCGCGGGCTGCTGGTCTGCGAGCTGGTGGTCGCGCCCTTCATCCTGCTGCTGCCGCTGGCGGGCGAGCGGCTGCCGCTCGTGGTCAGCGCACTCGCCTGGGCCGTCGCGGTCTGCGGCGTGGTGGCGGGCAACGTCCTGGCCGGCAGCTTCTCCCAGGCCTACTGCCCGCCCGAGATGATCGGCCGGATCAGGGCCAGCTCCGCGACCCTCAACTACGGCGCGATCCCGGTGGGAGCCCTGCTCGGCGGCTGGCTCGGCGAGGTGATCGGCGCCCGCGGCACCATCTGGCTGATGGCGGGCGTGCTGCTCTCGGCCGGCGGGGTGCTGCTGGCCAGCCCGCTGCGCGGCCTGCGCGACTTCCCGACCCGGCCGTCGGACCCCGCCGCCTGACCGCGCCGCCCCGCCCCATCCCGCGCCACCTCGCGCCACCTCCCGATCCGCCCTCACCCGGAGGCCCCGATGACCCGCACCGCCCGCCCGCGCCACTACCTGATGTGCCGTCCGACCCACTTCGAGGTCAGCTACGCGATCAACCCGTGGATGGACCCCGCCAAGCCCGTGGACACCGACCTCGCCGTCGCCCAGTGGGAGCGGCTGTACGCCCTCTACGGCGAGCTCGGCCACCGGGTCGACCTGATCGACCCGCTGCCCGGCCTGCCCGACATGGTCTACGCGGCCAACGGCGCCACCGTGGTGGACGGCAAGGTGCTCGGCGCGCGCTTCCGCAACGCCGAGCGGGCCGCGGAGGGCCCGGCCTACCTGGAGTGGTTCCGCGCCCGGGGCTACGAGACGCGCGATCCGGAGCACGTCAACGAGGGCGAGGGGGACCTGCTGCTGACCGCGGGCTCCGTGCTGGCCGGGCGGGGCTTTCGCAGCGTGGCCGACGGGCACGCGGAGGCCCAGGAGTTCTTCGGCCGGCCGGTGATCGGGCTGGAGCTGGTCGACCCGCGCTACTACCACCTGGACACCGCGCTCGCCGTGCTCGACGGCGACGAGATCATGTACAACCCGGAGGCCTTCTCAGCCGGCAGCCGTGCCGTCCTGCGGCGGCTGTTCCCGGACGCGCTGCTGGTGGGCGGCGAGGACGCGGCGGTGTTCGGCCTCAACGCGGTGAGCGACGGCCTGCACGTGGTGCTGCCGGAGGCGGCCGTCGGCCTGGCCGCGCGGCTGCGCGAGCGCGGCTTCCGGCCGATCGGGATGGACCTCAGCGAGCTGCTCAAGGGCGGCGGCAGCGTGAAGTGCTGCACCCTGGAGATTCGTTCGGAGAACCGTTCGGAGGTCTGAGAAGCGGCTCGGCCGGGCACCGGTGATCAGTGGTGACCACCGGTGCTCGGCTGTAGATCGGCCGTTGACCGCCCCCGGCCAGACTGGTGCCACACCACGACGGAACCCCTTCCCCCCGGGGAAGCGACCCAAGGGAGCACCAGAGATGACGCAGCGTCCGGCCACCGCCCGTACCCGCCTGCGGCTGTTCACGGTCGGCCTCGGGGTGGTCGTCGCCCTGGGCGCGGGCCTCTCCGCCACGGCCGCCGTGGCGGAGTCGGCCGGCACCGGGACGGCGACGGTGGTGAGCGGCGACGCGACGCCGACGGCCGTCCCCACCCCGACCCCGACCAGCACCGGGCACGGCAGCACCGGCGACTGGAACAGCACCGGTTCCTGAGCGTGCCGGGCCCCGTGCACGCAGGTTCCTGAGCGCGCCGAAGCCGGGCGCAGGATCGATTCTTCAGCAGCCCGACGACAGCCGGTCGGCGGCCCGCCGCCCCTTCGGAACCGAGGGAGCCGCCGGGACCGAGGGAGCCGACGGGACCGACGGAGCCGATCCGGCCGACGGAGCCGACGCGGCCGATGCGGCCGATGCGGCAGAACCCTCCCGCGGGGACAGCAGCCCCGCCACCTCCGCCGCCTCCGGCAGCCCCAGCCGGACGAAGATCCGGTGCGCCTCCCGCAGCCGGCCGCCCGCCTCGGCCTCCCGCCCGAGGTCGGCCAGGGTCCGGCCCAGCACCACCAGCGCGTGGCCCTGGTCCCGTTCGGCACCCAGCTCCTCGCACAGCTCCAGCGACTGCCCGGCGTGCTCCAGCGCCTCGTCCGTCCGGCCCAGCGACCGCAGACTGTCCGCCATCCGGTAGCGGGCGTGCGCCGCCCGGGCCCGCAGACCGGCCGCCGAGGCCACCGCCAGGCACTCGCCGAACCAGGTGACCGCCTCCTCGTGCCGCCCCAGCCCGTGCAGCGCCAGCCCCAGCACGTACAGCGTGTACGCCCGGCCCGGATCGTCGTGCCGGGTCCGCAGTTCGGCCAGCGCCTCGTGGCAGATCGGCACCGCCTCGGCGGCCCGCCCGCTGCGCACCCGGGCCAGCGCCGCGTTCACCGTCGTCACCAGCGCCCCGGAGCGGTGGCCGAGTTCGCGGGCCAGCAGCAGCGCCTCGTCGTAGTGCCCGACGGCCTCGTCGTAGCGGCTGAGGAACTGGCAGACCAGGCCGAGGTCGTTCAGCGCCTGGCGCAGGATCACCGTGTCGCCCGCCGAGCGGGAGGCGGCCACCGCCAGCCGGGAGGCCGCCTCCGCCTCCTCCAGCCGGGTGGCGGCCAGGGCGACGTTGCCGCGGAGGAAGTGCGCCCGGCCAGCTGCCCGGTGGTCGGCGCGGTGGACCGCGGCGGCGGCCAGGGCCTGTGCGGTGGTGGCCAGCTGACGGCTGGGCGGGGCGAGGACGAACGGCGTGAGCGCGATCAGCAGATCGATCGCGGCGCGCAGCGGCTCGGGCCCCGGGCCCTGCCCCGGCCCGTGTGTCGGGCCATGCGTCGGCGCGGGGCCGTCGGCAGCGGCGGGCGGGGCGGCCGCGGCGTCGTCCGCGACGGTCCAGCCCGCCACCTGGGCGGCCAGCGCGATCGCCCCGGAACCCTCCGCCTCGGCCCAGGCCCGCGCCCCGTCCGGGCCGTCCAGCGGAACGCCCGCGCTGCGGGCGGGCCCCAGCGCGCCGGCCGCCGGATCCCCGGGAACGGCGTGCTGGAAGGCCGTGCACGCGGTGGCCAGCAGGTGGTCGAGCATCCGGTCGCGGGCCGCCACCGCCGCGCCGGGATCGTCCGGACGGCGCCGGGCGAACGCGCGCAGCAGGTCGTGGAAGCGGTAGCGGCCGGGGAAGGGCGACTCCATCATCGCCACGTCCACCAGGGCCTCCAGCAGGTCCTCGGCGTCGTACTCGTCGAGGTCCAGCAGGGCGGCCGCGGCCTGCAGTCCGAGGTCCGGACCGTCCACCGAGGCGGCCAGCCGGAACGCCCGGGCCTGGGCGGGCGTCAACTGGCGGTAGCTCAGCTCGAAGGCGGCCGCCACCTCAAGGTCGCCGATGCGCAGCTCGTCGATCCGTCGGCGCTCGACCGCCAGCCGGCGGCCCAGCGTCTGCACCGTCCAGCTCGGCCGGGCGGCCAGCCTGGCCGCCACGATCCGCACCGCGAGCGGGAGGTGGCCGCAGACGAGCAGCAGCTCCCGGGCGGCCTCGGCCTCGGCGGACAGCCGTTCGGCGCCGATGGTGCGGCCCAGCAGTTCGAGCGCCTCCTCGGGTTCGAAGACGCCCAGGTCGGCCTGGACGGTCGCGGGCAGTCCGGACAGCCGGGTGCGGCTGGTGGTGAGCACGGCGCAGCCGACCGCGCCCGGCAGCAGCGGTCTGATCTGCGCCGTGTCGTGGACGTTGTCGAGCACCAGCAGCAGCCGCCGGCCGTCCACCACCGAACGGAACAGCGCCGAGCGGGCGTCCAGTCCGTCCGGCACCGCGTCGGCCGGCACGCCGAGCGCCACCAGGAAGCCGCTGAGCACCGCCTCCGGGTCGGCCGGGGTGGCGTCGGCGCCCCGCAGGTCGACGTACAGCTGCCCGTCCGGGTAGGCCTCGCGCACCCGGTGGGCGACGTGCAGGGCCAGCGCGGTCTTGCCGACCCCGCCCATGCCGACCACGGTCGCGATCGCCAGCGCCTGCTGGCCGGGCGCGCCGAGGGCCCCGCCCAGCCGCTCCACCAGCACCGTACGGCCGGTGAAGTCGGCCGCGTCGGGCGGGAGCTGGGCCGGTCTGGGGGCCGGCACGCCGTTCCCGGCCGGGGCGGCGGCGGGTGCGTCCGGCGCCGCGGGTCCGCCGGCCGGCTCCGGCGATCCGGCCCCGGGCGCGGTCCGCTCCGCCGGGCCGGGCACGGGCGCGGCCGGCCCGGGCAGGGCGGACACCGGCCGCAGGACCGGCGCCGGGGCGGCCAGCGCCGGGTCGCCCTCCAGGATCCGCTGGTGCAGCAGGTCCAGCTCCGCTCCGGGCGCCACGCCCAGCTCGGCCAGGAACAGCTGACGCGCGCCGCGGAACACCGCCAGCGCGTCCGCCTGCCGCCCGGCCTGGTACAGCGCGCGCATCAGCAGCCCGTACGCCCGCTCGTGCAGCGGGTGTTCGGTGGTCAGCGAGGTCAGCTCCGGGATGCACCGGGAGTAGCGGCCGAGCGCCAGGTCCAGGGCGATCCGCTCCTCCAGCAGGGTCAGCCGCAGCTCCTGGAGCCGCTGGCGCTGGCGCTGCGCGAACGGGCCGGGGATGCCGGCCAGCGGCTCGCCCTGCCACAACTCCAGTGCCTGGTTCAGCAGATCACGGGCCTGCTGCGGCTGCCCGGCGGCCGCCGTGCGCTCGGCCTGCGCCGCCAGCTCCTCCGCCTGCGCGGCGTCCACCGCGTGCTTGGGCAGCACCAGCCGGTAGCCGTCCCCGACCGAGGTCAGTACGGTCGGAGCGTCCGGTTCCTCGCCGTGCAGCACCTTGCGCCACCGCCAGGCGTACGTGCGCACCGTCGTCATCGCGGTGCCCGGCGGCTCCTCGCCCCACAGGGCGTCGATCAGGTCGGTGGCGCTCGCGCCGTGGCCCGGCCGCAGCAGCAGCACCGCCAGCATCGCCTGCTGCTGGGGGCTGCCCACCTTCAGCGCGGTCGCGCCGCGCTGCGCTCTCATCAGTCCCAGCACCGAGAACCGGAAATCATCCATCCCTGCACCTGCCCGCCTCATGTGCTCGCCCCCGTCCGCGCACGTGCCGCCCCCCGATTCGATGAGCCCCTATCAACCCACGGCACCCCGCGGATGTCGAGGGATCATCGACCCGGTGGTGATCCGGCGTTGATCGGCCGTGACCACAATCGACGGTGTGGCGCCCGCAGTCGGCCCGGCCCCGACCGCCGGACCCGCCACGTCCCCGGTCGCCCGGCCGCCGTCCGGCCGACCACCACGGCTCTCGGAGGCGGACCCCCATGAACACCGACCTGCTCCACCGGCTGCTCGACGTCGACCCGGCCGCCGGACCGGTCGACCTGCTCCACCGCGCCCGGGGCGAGCGCCATCTCCCGTACCTGGTGCTCGCCGCGCTCGCCCGGGACGGCGTCCGGATGGGCCGGCACGCCCGCGCCGAGCTGCAGCGCGCCCGCGACCGGGCCGAGTGCTACGCGGGCGTCGCGCGCGACCTCGCCGACGCCACCGGGGTCCGTCCGATCCGCGACCTGCCGCTGGCCGGCTACTACCCGCCCGACCTGCCCCGGCCGCTGGCCGAGCTCGGCCTCGTCAGCCCCACCGAGGCCACGCTCTGGCAGGCCGTCAACCGGCTGGTCACCGATCACCCGGTGGAGTCCGTGGAGGTCACCCTGTTCGGCGAGCGGCCCCGGCACACCGCCGTCACCCTGCGCTGGCCGGGCGAGGACCCGCTGCTGGACCCGTGGTACCAGGTACGGGTCGCCACCGCCGCGCTCACCGGCGACCTCGCCACCGTCCCGGTCCGCCCCTACCTGGCCGCCGACGACCACGTGGAATGCCTGATCGCCCTCGCCGAGGAGGGGCTCGGGCGGGCCTTCCTCGCGGGCGACGTGATCGACGTGGCCCAGCTCGCCGGGCAGCCCTTCGACCCCGTCGAGACCGCCGCGGTGGTCGCCGCCTACCGGCTCGCCCCGGAGGCCGCCGCCCTCCTCGACCTCGCCGCCGAACACGTGCCGCTCGGCTCCCTGCGGGACGTGCGCACCGTCCTGGAGACCGAGGTCGCCCCCGAACGGCGCCGCCGCCGCGGCCGCCACCGCCCGCTCCGGCCGCGCCACGGCACCCTGCTGCGCCGCACCGTCATCCGGCACCGGTGGGACGAGGCCCTGCTGCTCCCGGCCGGCGACGCGACCCTGCTGCTCACCCCGGTCGCCGACTACCTGCTCGGCCCTGAGGGCACCCGGCCGACGGCCTCCGAACGCGCCGCCGCCCTCGACGCCCTGAATGCCTGGGACGCCACCGCCCCCGGCGGCCCGGACCGGGCCCCGTGCACCGGCCTGTCGGAGCCGCGCCACCGCTGAGCGGGCCCGCGGGCGGCGGCCGGGGGTGGGGGCCGGAGGTGGGGGTCGGAGGTGGGGGGGCTTGCCGAGCGGCCCGGGAAGTCTTGTATCGTTCCTGGCGAATCATCCAGAGGGGTGGAGGGACCGGCCCTACGAAGCCCCGGCAACTCCCCGTTCGACCCGGCGTCCGAAGTACGCGCCGTGCCGTCCGGGGGCAGTGCCAACTCCGGCCTGTCGCCACTGTGGCGCGGGAAAGATGAGGAGACACGGTGCTCTCTGTGCTGTCCTTCGCCCGGGCGCTTCCCGCCCCGGCGCTTTCGCGTACCCGTCTCGTGCCCGGCGCAGGCATTCGGCCGTTTCCCCCGGCCCGTCCTCGCTGACCACACCCCCCGGCTCCCCGCCAGGAGCCGCCGTGAGCAGCGACCGTCCGCTGCTCCGGGCCCCGAGACTGGAGTACCCCCACATGGAGAACACGAGCGGCGTCGGCGTGCTCGACAAGGTCACCTCGATCCTCGGCACCCTGGAGGCCGGCCCCGTCACGCTGGGCGGCCTGGTCGCCGCCACCGGCATGGCGCGGCCCACCGCCCACCGGCTGGCCGTCGCACTCGAACACCACCGCCTGGTCAGCCGGGACACCCAGGGCCGGTTCATGCTCGGCCCGCGGCTCGGCGAGCTCGCGACGGCGGCCGGGGAGGACCGGCTGCTGGCCGCGGCCGGCTCGGTCCTCACCCAGCTGCGCGACATCACCGGCGAGAGCGCCCAGCTCTACCGCCGGCAGGGCGAGGTGCGGATCTGCGTGGCCGCGGCCGAGCGCCTCACCGGCCTGCGCGACACCGTTCCGGTGGGCGTCACCCTCCCCATGAAGGTCGGCGCCGCCGCCCAGATCCTGCTCGCCTGGGAGGAGCCCGAACGGCTCCACCGCGGACTGCAGGGCGCCCGCTTCACCGCCACCGCGCTGAGCGGGGTGCGGCGCCGGGGCTGGGCCCAGTCGGTCGGCGAGCGCGAACTCGGGGTCGCCTCCGTTTCCGCGCCGGTCCGCGGCCAGTCCAACCGGGTGGTCGCCGCCGTCACGGTCTCCGGCCCGATCGAACGCCTCACCCGGCACCCCGGCGCCCACCTCTCCCAGGCCGTCGTCGAGGCCGCCCACCGGCTCACCGAGGCCCTGCGCCACCCCTGAGCGGGGGCTCCGCCCGCGTCGGGGGCCCCGCCTGCCCCGGGCTCAGGCCCGGGGCAGCAGCACGGCGCGGGAGGGACGCGGGATCCGGCTGATCACCGAGCCGATCAGGGTGCCGATCGACACCCCGAAGACCGCCGACACGGCCGTCAGCACCGACTGCGCGCCGTTCCCGACCTCGATCTGCGCGGTGTGCAGCAGGCCGAAGGAGCCCGGTACCACGATCCAGAACGCCGGGAGGTAGAGCACCTGCCAGAGCGGACCGCCCGGCAGCCAGTGCACCAGGGTGGCCGCGGCCGCGGCGGTGACCGCGCCGGCCAGGCCGCCGACCGCCGCGCCGTGCGCCGACCCCACCACCACCTGGACCGTGACGCTGACCGCGATCACCACGACGATCCACGGGACGGCCGAGGGCGGGGTGTTCACGCTGACCACCACACCCGCCACCGCGAGCGCCAGCCCCAGCGCGATCACCCACCAGCTCGGCCTGGCGACCTGTACGTCGGCCAGCGCGGCGGCCGGCACGCCGGCCGCCGTCGCGGCCGCGGCCACCCCGGCGAGGAACAGCGCCAGCTGCACCGCACCGGACACCAGCCGGGCCGTACCCGCGCTGGACGCACCCGCGGCGATCTCCGACAGCCCGGTGACGAGCAGTCCGCCCGGCAGCAGGATCGCCAGCGTGGCCACGATGGTCCGCAGCGGGCCCTCCAGCAGCCCGGCCCGGGCGAGCGAGAGGACCAGCAGCGCGACCAGGAAACCGGCGGTGACGGGCAGCAGCGGCCGCAGGTACGGCAGCCGCCGGGCGAGCACGGTCAGCCCCACGACGATCAGCGAGCCGAGCCCGGCCGCCAGCACGTTCGCCGCCACCGGCTGCAGGAAGAGACAGACCCCCACCCCGACCGGCAGCGCCCCGAGGTCCGACACCCACGCGGGCCGGCGGGCCGGCGCCCGCCGGATCCCGTCCAGCTCGGCGAGCGCCCGGGACCCGTCGAGCTCGTCCGCCCGCAGCCGGTGCACCAGGTGGAGGACGTCGGCCGTCTGCTCGAACCGCAGCGCGGTGCCGACCGGCTGGAACCGGGTGGCGTCGTCCGGCCCCAGCGCGACGAAGAGCCCGTTGGTCAGGGCGGCGACCCGTACGTCCGGCGCCCCCAGCGCCCGCCCCAGCCAGTGGAGTTCCTCTTCGACGTCATGGACGGGCAGGCCGCCGCCCAGCAGGGCTTCGCCCAGTTCGAGCAGCAGACGGCGGAGCGGGTCGGGCGGGGCGTCGATGCCCCGGACCGGGGGAGACTTGCTTGGCATGGCAGGTATCGTCCCATCCCGCCCGAATCGGTCCGACTCTGCCCCGGTCTGATCGGTTCTGCTCACCGTCCGCCCGTGACACCGCCGGGCGCTGTCACGGGCGGACGGTGAGCACCAGCTTCCCCGTGACCCGGCCCTTCTCGCCCTCGGCGTGGGCCTCGGCGGCCTCGGCGAGCGGGTAGGTGCCGGAGACGTGCACGCGCAGCTGTCCGGACTCGGCGAGGGTGGCGATCGCGGCCATCCCGGCCCGGTCGTGCTCGACCAGCAGGGTCTTCGCCGTCACGCCCAACTCGGCGGCACGCTCGGCCAGCCCGTCGAGGTCGTGGGGCAGGATCGACACCAGGACGCCGCCCGGCCGCAGCGTCTCCAGGGAACGCAGCCGGTCCTCCCCGCCGAGCGGGTCGAGGACCACGTCGACGTCCCGGGCCTCCTGCGTGAAGTCGGCGGTGCGGTAGTCGATCACCTCGTCCGCGCCCAGGCCCCGGACGAAGTCGTGCTTGGCGGCGGACGCGGTGCCGATGACGTACGCGCCGCGCGCCTTGGCGATCTGCACGGCGACGTGCCCCACGCCGCCGGCCGCCGCGTGCACCAGGACCCGCTGCCCGGGCCGGACCCCGGCGGTGTCGACGAGGGCCTGCCAGGCGGTGAGCGCCACCAGCGGGAGCGCGCCCGCCTCGACGTGGGTCAGTGCGGCGGGCTTGGGCGCGAAGGCCCGGGCGGGGCCGGTGACGTACTCGGCGTGCGAGCCGGCGCCGTACGGGTAGGGCAGCATGCCGAAGACCTCGTCGCCCGGGGCGAAGAGCGAGACGCCGAGGCCCACCGCCTCGACGGTCCCGGAGACGTCCCAGCCGAGGGTGAACGGGGGCTGCCCGAGGAAGATGCCGCGCTCGCGGTGCTTCCAGTCGGTGGGGTTGACCCCGGCGGCGTGGACGGCGACGAGGATCTGGCCGACGCCGGGCGTGGGCCGTTCGACCTCGGCCTCGTGGAGGACGTCCGGGGCGCCGAGGGTGGTCTGGGTGACGGCTCGCATCGTGTTCGTGGTCATGGACCAAGCCTGCGACCGGGGCCCTGACCTGCGAAATGGCAAGATGGCCAAAGACCGATAGGATCGTGCCATGTCTGCGATCGCACCCCGCAGCCACCGCGGCTCCGGAGCCCCTGGTCTCCGCGGCGCCCGCGGTCTCCCCGGCGCCCCCGGCGACCGGCCGCCGCACCGCGTGGTCGTCCTCGCCCTCGACGGCGTGTACCCCTTCGAACTGGGCATCCCCAACCGGGTCTTCCCCGGCGTGCCGGGAGCGTACGAGGTGGTGACGTGCGCCGCGACCGACGACCGGACGGTCGCCACCGACGCCGACTTCACGATCACCGTCGGGCACGGGCCCGAGGCGCTGGAGAGCGCCGACACGGTCGTCATCCCGCCCTACGCCCTGCACCGCGTCACCGCCGACCTGCCGGAGGCCGAGCGCGCGGCCCTCGCCCGGATCCGCCCCGGCACCCGCATCGTCTCCATCTGCACCGGCGCGTTCGCCCTGGCCGCCGCCGGCCTGCTCGACGGACGCCCCGCCACCACCCACTGGGCGCTGGCGCCGGCCTTCCGCCGGATGTTCCCCCGCGTCGCCCTGGACGCCGACGTGCTGTTCGTCGACGACGGCGACATCCTCACCTCGGCGGGCGCCGCCTCCGGCCTCGACGTGTGCCTGCACGTGGTGCGCTCCGACCACGGCAGCGCCGTCGCCAACCAGGTCGCCCGGCACTGCGTGGTGCCGCCCTGGCGCGAGGGCGGCCAGGCCCAGTACATCGAACAACCGGTGCCGCCGGAGGGCGCCAACGGCACCGCCGCGACCCAGGCCTGGGCCCTGGAACGCCTCGACCGCCCGCTCGCCCTGCGGGAGCTGGCCGCGCACGCGCGGATGAGCCCGCGCACCTTCGCCCGCCGTTTCCAGGAGGAGACCGGCACCAGCCCCGGCCGCTGGCTGATCCAGCAACGGCTGCACCGCGCCCGCCACCTGCTGGAGACCAGCGACCTCCCGGTCGACCGGATCGCCACCGAGATCGGCTTCGCCACCGGTGCCTCGCTGCGCCAGCACCTGCACGCGGCGATCGGGGTGTCGCCCCAGGCCTACCGCGCCACCTTCCGCGGCCGGGCCGCCGCCCCGAGCGAGGCCTGAGCAGCCATCGGCCCGGCTGCCCGCTCCGGCTCTGTCGCTGGTCAGGGCCCCGGCGGAGCGGAAAACCAGGTGCGGACGGGCCGGTTCGCACTCGTATACTCGTGCGAGCTCAGAGAGGGGGAGGTGCGGAAATGAAGCTTGCCGAGGCACTGGCAGAACGCGCGGAGGCGACGCGCCGCACGGAACAGCTGCGGGCGCGCATCGTCAGCAGTGCGCGCCACCAGGAGGGGGAGACGCCCGCCGAGGACGCGGCCCAGCTGTTGGCCGAGGTCGGCGAGGTGCTGGACGCCCTGGAGACGTTGATCCGGCGGATCAACCGGACCAACGCCACCGTGGAGATGGGTCCGGACGGCACGCTCACCGATGCCCTCGCGCGCCGGGACGTCCTGCGGTTGCGTCACTCCGTGGTCACCGCGGCGGCGGACGCGGCGGCGGGGACGGGTGACCGGGGATACGGCCGGCAGCTCCGGTCCGAGCTGATGATGCTCTCCGCGCTCCCGGTCGCCGAACTGCGCGGCCAGGCGGACGCGCTCGCGCGGGAGATCCGCGAGGTCGATGTGCGGATCCAGCGCACGAACTGGGAGGTCGATCTGCTGGACTGACGGTCCGGCATGTTCGGACGATGTGGAGCAGGTAGCAGCTTCGGAGGCGTGCACACACCGAGGGCCGGCGGTATTCCGGCCCACTCCTGGCGCGTGAAGAGCAACGCGGGGTTCGACTCCCCATCAACAGTGCAGCTCAGCACCGCGTACAGGTAACCGTGCACAGCACACAGCACATCACCACGTGCAGGTCCGAGGCGGCGAGGGCGGGTTCGGGGCATTCCACATCGCAGCTCCGCGCAGGAAGTCGGCGGGCCCGACGTCCTGCGCGGCGCGCCGGCCCGGCTCAGGCGTGGAGTGCGGACGGGCCACTGGAAGCTTCGCCTCCGTATGATCCCCGCATGTCCTGGATACGCCGCCGCTCTCGCGCCACCGAGCCCACCGAGCCCACCGAGTCGTCCCAGCGCACCGGGCGCTGCGAGCCGTCCGAGAGCCGACTGCCCGACCGCGAGTTCCTCGCCCTGGTTCGCGATGCCCTCGAAGAGATCGCCCCCGGCAGCACGGAGGGCACCGAACTCAAGGGCAACTCGCTGCTCAGCCCCCGGGGCTGGGCCGTCGCCGTCGGACCGGCAGGACACGGGGACAACCGGCACTACGACCTGATCGCCTCCCCGGACGTGAGTGTCCAGCCCGACGTCCCCTGCTTCACGGACTGCGTCGTGGTCGTCAGCACCCCGCGCGCGGCGGCCGGGCTGTGGGCCCGTTCCGCCGGTGCCTGCATGCTCGAACTGCTCGACGGCCGCGGGCAGTTCGCCGATCACCTGAGCCCCGACCAGGAACACGGCGTCCCGGGACGGCGGTCCATCACCTCGGGCGTGCTGGCCTACGGACTCTCCGCCGAGGAGAACCTCCGCCTCCAGAAGGAACTGCTGGAGGCGCAGGCACTACGCAAGATCGCCGACACCTTCACCGCCGACCTGGAGTCGCCCTGGTTCAACGGTGTCCACCTCTTCTACGGCGGTGCCCCGGGCGCCGTGGAGGCCGAAGTCCGGGTCAACGGCGAGCGGCACGAGGCCGCCTCCGCCGCGCTGGCCGCCCTCGGCCTGCCCGAGCCTACGGTCTTCACCGTCGCCCGGTCCTTCACCCTGGTGCTGCCCGCCGGCTCCGGCCGGGAGCGGCACGGCCACGCCGACGGCGGGCGTGGATGCGACTGCGGCGGGGCCTCGGCCTGAACGGGTGAAGCGCGCCGGCCCGGCTCAGGAGTGGAGCGTGACGTGGGGCAGCGGGCGGCCTTCGGTGTCGAACAAGGCGGCGCCGCAGTCGCAGTGCTCGTCGGCGAGGGTCTCGGTGGGCGGCAGCTCCCACACCAGCATCTGCGAGCAGTCCGGGCAGTTCAGGCTGACCACGGTCTCCTCGGGCTCCGAGCCCCAGGCCCGCACCGGGAGGCCCTCGTGCAGCAGCCCGGTCGGCTCGTGCCCACCGGTCAGCGCGACCAGCAGTTCGTAGGTGTCGGTGCCGTTCTCCCGCACCAGGAGCGTGCGGCCGAGGTCCGCCAGCACGCCGGCGAGGTGGTCGAGCTGGCGGACCGGGAGGTCACCGCGGCGCAGTGTCGGGTCGGCCTCGGCCGCCCGGTGGACCACCTCGGTGTCGATGCCCGCCGGTTCTGCCCCGAAGGCCCGTACCCGGCCGGCCACGAATGCCGCCAGCTGTCCCGGGTGGTCCTCGCCGGTCCAGTCCATGGTGAACATCACCCGGTCGACCCGGACTCCCCGTGCCCGCTCGTCGGGGGTCAGGACCAGCGCTTCCAGTTCTTCCGACTCTTCCAGCTCCGTCATGGCGATCACGCTATCAACGGGCCGGGCGGGCCTCGGCGATCCCGGTATGCCGTTCCCGTTTCCGTACAGGGGAGTTGACCGTAGGTTCGAAGCAGTCGTGAACCGGGGGGAAGCGATGAGGCTTGTCCCGCGGCGCCGTGATGCCGCCGCTCCAGGTGTCGTCGGGCTCGCGCCGGCCTCCTGCACCGCGGCCGATCAGGTGGGCTTCGGGAGCGTCGTCGGCAGGAAGCTCGTCTCCTACGAGCACGTCTGCGCCTGAACCGCCGTCCCGGCCGGGGACGTCCGGACGTCCGAACGCCCCCGGCCGGGGTCGTGGTCGACCGGACTCAGCGCACCACCCAGAGCTGCGTGGTGGTGCCGTCGCACGGCTGCTGACGCACCTCGCGCCGGCTGCCCGACGGCGCGCCCGCGTCCGCGAGGCACAGGCCGGTCGCCCGGTTCTTGATGGCGATCACCCCGCTGGCCTGGGCGACGTGCTCCCAGCGCTGGCCCTGGCTGTAGTTGCAGCGGCGCTGGATGATGGTGGCGCCGGCGTCCATGCCGGTCGGTTCGAGGCAGAGGCCGGAGTTCGCGGCCTTCATGTCGGTGGACGGGTCGCCGAGGTAGGTGTCCGTCCAGAACGACTGGTTCGAGGCGAGCTTGCAGTCGAACTGCTGGAGCAGCGCGCCCTCGGAGGTGGAGCCGCCGCGGATGTCGAGGCACTTGTTGTAGGCGGAGACGTTGGCGTAGCGGTGCTGCACCGGGTCGGCCTGGGCGGGGGTGGCCAGCGTGGTGGCGGCGGCGAGCACCGTGCCGGTGGCGACGAGGGAGCGGACGACGAGGGAGCGGGCGACGGACTGACGGGTGAATCGCATGACGGTTTCACTCCTCACCAGAGTCGGGGCGCCACCTCGGGGCGCCCTCGGCGGCCAGTCTCACGAAGCGCTGTGCTCGCTCCCAAGACCCTTCGGGTTCCATCGAATCCGGGCGCCCGTCGTCCGCCGAAACGCCAAGATCCGGTCAGAGCCGGGCAACGCCACCGCGAGCCGGAGCCGTCCGTCTACGGTGGGCGGAAGGCCGCAGGGGGCGGAGGCCCGGCGGGGGGCCGGTGCCGGGACGCGGCCGCACCCTCGGGAGCCCCCGTGACGCGAGGAGCAGGATTGCTGCGCATCCACTTCACCCCCGACGACCTGACCAGGGTTCGGATCACGCGGGCACCCGACCCGCTCACCGAGACGGTCCTGAGCCTGTCCCTGGTGCAGGCCCGCGGCGTGGGCGGGGTGGCGTTGGAGGGCTGGCGCAGCCGGACCCGCACGCTCCTGGGCCCCGAGTCGCGGCTCCTGTTCGAGCTGGCGACCGCCGCCGGCGCGGCGCAGGCCCCGGAGGCCTTCCTGCACGCCGACGCCACCACCCTGGCGGACAGCCTGGACCACACCTGGTCGCTGCCCGGCCGGCTGTGGGCGGCGGACCTGCGGATCCTGGAACGCATCCGGCCGAGGGTGCCCCGCTGGATCCGCGAGCTGCACCGGGGCGACCGCGAATGGCGCGCCTTCGTCGGCCGCGGCCTGCGCGGGTACCACTCCGTCGCGATCGCCCCGTACTGGTCCCAACTGCTCGCCGCCGCGCACACCGAGCGCACCGCGCGGGCGCTGCTCGCGGCGGACTCCGGGCTGGACGGCCTGCTCGGCTCGCTGCACCCCGACATCCGGTGGGAGTCGCCGGTGCTGGAACTGCCCTGTCCCGTCGACGCGGACCTGCGGTTGCGGGGCACCGGCATCGTGCTCGCGCCCACCTTCTTCTGGCCCGAGCCGATGGCGATGACCGACAACCGCGGCCCCGAGCACCCTCCCGTGCTCCACTACCCGCTGGCCCGCGACCTCGGCACCTACCGGTCGGTCTGGGCCCCGGCCGCCGCGGCGGAACCGGGCGGCGCGCTCGTCGCCCTGCTCGGCGCCACCCGCGCCCGCACCCTGCGGGCGGCGGCCGACCCGGCGGGCACGGCCGAACTCGCCCGCCGCACCGGCACCTCGCCCGCCACCGCGAGCCACCACGCCACCGTTCTGCGGGCCGCAGGCCTGCTCACCACCGAACGCACCGGCCCCGGCGTCCGCCACGCCCTGACCCCACTCGGCGAGGCGCTCCTCCAGGACCGCCCCTGAACCCCGCCCGGACGGGGCCGCGACCCTCCGCGTCCTCCCGCGGTGAGCTGTGACGACCCGCGAGGACGCACCGGCGATCATGCCGCTACGGTTCCTCCGTGACTTCTCCCGCCTGGACCGATGACGAGATCGTCGCCGGCCTCCACGAGTTCGCCGAGGCCCGCGGTCTTCCCCTGCCCGCGCCGACGAAGGCCGCCGACGAGTTCGAGGCCCTCACCGGGTTTCCGATGGCGCCGCTGCTGCGGAGGATCTACTGCGAGGTCGCCGACGGCGGCTTCGGGCCGTACGGCGGCGTCGTCTCGCTCACCGAGTCGAAGCGGCGGTTCAGCCACGAAGGGTCCGTGGCGCGCGTCTACCGGAAATGGGCCACCGAGCCGGGCTTTCCGCCCGGCGTGGTGCCGTTGGTGACCCTCGGCGGTGTCATCTGGTGGTGCCTCGACCTCAGTACCCCGGAGGGCGCCATGTGGGGCATGGACGAGAACGCCTGCGACCACCACTACGCATCCCCGCAGGACGTCACCCTGGCGGAATGGCTCACGGACTGGCTCCTCGGGAACGACACCTTCCCGACGATTCCCCCCGTTCCCGACTGCTCCGCCTGCTGACGGGCGGCCGGCCCGGCTCCTCGGGCCGCAGCTGGACCGGCCTCCACTCGATCGCCAACTGCCTTCACCCTAGGGGGAGTTCAATCCTTCCGGTGGCCGGTGGCCGTGCGGTCCGACCGCGTCACCGGGTGGTCGCCGCAGACCAGTTCGGCCGCCCGCAGCGGATCGTGGCCCGCGCGTGCGAGCAGTGCCCCGACGTCGTAGCCGGGTGCGTCGGGGCCCGGCGTGCCGGCGCCCGGTGCGTCGTAGCCCGGCGCGTCGGGGCCGCTGCCGAGGCCGAGCGTCAGGCCGGGTTCGCAGCGGGTCGCCCAGACCGCGGCCGACAGCTCGGGCCGCAGCCGCTCCAGGGCGCGCACCAGCGCCCAGGCGGCCTCGTCGAGCCGGGCCTTCCGTGCCGGATCGCAGGCGGCGAGGGCCTCGGCCACCCCGTGGTCGTCCGGGTCGTAGTCCTCCAGCAGCGGCAGCAGTTCGGGGGCTCCGAGGATCTCCGCCGCCCGGAAGGTGAGGACCTCCGCGCCGTCCGGATCCGCCAGCAGTTCGCTCAGGGGCGCGGTGGCGCGCGGGTCGCGCCGCCGCGCCAGACCGCGGACGCCCTCCGCGCGGACGTCCGGGCCCGCGTCCCGGGTTCGTTCCCAGAGGGCCGCCCGGACCGCCGGGGTGTCGGCCCCGGACTGGAAGCCGAGCGAGAACGTGGCCCAGTTGCGCACCTCCGGGTCCGGGTCCCGGGCGAGGGCGATCAGCGCGCGGACGTCCGGCCCGTCGGGCAGCCCGCTGTCGAAGCCCCCGAGGGCGATGGCCGTCCGCTGCCGCACCTCGGGGTCCCGGTGCCCGGCCAGGGCCACCAGGACGGGCACGGCCCGCCGGTCCTGGGTCCGATCCAGGGCCCGGGCCAGCGAGCGGAGGACTTCGGGCTCGGACTCCCGCGCGGCCAGGGCGACCAGGGCGTCGGCCGCCCCGGCCCGGACGTCCTCGTGCGCGTCGCTCGCGAACCCCAACAGGTCGCAGCCCAGGGCCCGTTCCACCGGCCGAGGCGAACCGAGCAGGTCCAGCGCGCGCGCCACCGCCCCGCGCCCGTCGGCCTCGGCGGCCCGCCGCAGCAGTCCCTCGCACGCGTGCCGGTCCTGCGCGCCGAGGGCCTGCCCGACCAGCTCCGTCACCGGTTCCGCCGTATCCCCGTCCCTGTTCATCCCGGCAGTCTCGCGTACGGCGCCCGCCCCGCGCACGGCGGCTTCCGCCCCCGTACCTCGGCCCCGCACGCGGCCCGGCCCGGCGGCCGGGCGTTCCGCTCCGGTGGGCCGGGGCCGGGGCCGGGGTCGGATCCGGGGTCGGATCCGGGGTCGGATCCGGGGTCGGGGCGAGGGCCGGGTGGCGGGGGCCGCACCCGTCGCCGTAGCGTGCGGGTTCGGGACGACGCCGGACGGCGGGGAGGCGACATGGCAGGGCAGGACGCGCGGTTCGCCGCCTACGCTCCGGACCCGGCCGAGCGGCCTGCTCCGGTGACCGCGGTGGTGGCGGAGGCAACCGGGGACGATGTGCCGGGGCTGGCCGCGATCCAGGCCCGGGCGCGCGGTGGTTCGGCGGGCGCATGGGCGGACCGCATCCGGCGGGCGCTGTGTGCTGAGCGCAGCCTGGTGATCACCGCGATGGTGTCCGGTGAGGCCGTCGGGTACGCGAGCGCGGCGTTCCTGCCCGAGCACGTCGGGGACGGTGCCCCGGCCGGCCACTACCTGACCGGTGTCACGGTGGATCCCGACTGGCGGCGTCGTGGAATCGCGAGGCTGCTGACCCGGCGCCGGATGGAATGGGCGTGGGGAGGAGGGTCAGCCGTCTGGTGCTTCATCTCCGCCAGGAACCGCGCCTCGCTCGACCTGCACCGGGAACTCGGCTTCGAGCAGGTGGAGTTCGGCGCCTCCTTCCAGGGCATCAATTTCGCCGGTGGCGAGGGCCGGCTCCTGCGAGCGGACCCGCCGCGACCGTGACGGCGTGCCACCTCGTGCGAGCCGGGCTCACCCGTGCCGGCAGCGGCCGCCGCCTGACGCGGCACCAGGCATGGATCGAAAGTGTCCGATGAGGATGGCGGAGAGCCACTTGCTGATCCAGAATGACGGAATGGTCACGCTTGAGACTCCCCGGTTGATCCTGCGTCGCTGGCGCGAGGCGGACGTCGCGCCCATGGCTGCCGTCAATGCCGATCCCGAGGTGATGCGGTGGATCCGGGACGGCAGCGTCCGTGACGAGCAGCAGACCCGCGCCGGGATCCAGGCGTGGGAGGGCGAGTGGGAGTCGCGGGGCTTCGGCCTGTTCGCGGTGGAGATCCGTTCCACCGGCGAGCTGGCCGGGTTCACCGGCCTTTCGGTGCCCGCATTCCTGCCGGAGGCCCTGCCGGCGGTCGAGGTCGGCTGGCGGCTGGGACGTTCCCACTGGGGGCAGGGCTTGGCCACCGAGGCGGCTGTGGCCGCTGTCCGGTTCGGGTTCGAGGAGCGAGGGCTGGAGCGGATCGTCAGCATCGCCCAGGTGGGCAACGACGCCTCCGAACGGATCATGACCAAACTGGGGATGCATCCGGCCCGTGAGACCGTCAATCCCACCAGCGGTAGGCGGGTCCGGGTGTTCGAGCTGTCGTCGGCCCAGTACGCCGCAGCCACGCGCTGAGCCCATCGCGATTTCGACGGTGCGCGATACAACTGGCACCCCCGCGACCGCGGGGGATGACGACTTGTGGGGGAACCGATGGAGCGACGTACGCTGCTGCGCGGACTCGTGGGAGTGCCGCTCGGCGCGATGACGCTGATCTCCGGAACCGGGCGTTCCTGGGTGGGCCAGCCGATCGGAACGATCGAGGTCAAGCCGCCGGCGCCGAACGTGGAGTGGACCCGCCACTGGGAGGGGTGGGGCACCACGCTGGGCTGGTGGGCGAACCGGATCGGGCCCCGGGACGACCTGTCCGACCTGCTGTTCACCCGCAACACCGTCCCGTTCCTCGGGCACCAGCTGCCGGGCCTGGGCATGAACATCGTCCGGTACTGCGCCGGCGGGTCCGGGAGCAACACCATCGGCTCCCGGAAGATGGCGTCCCCGCTGGACGGGTTCAAGAAGATCGAGGGCTTCCAGCTCGACTGGAGCTCCGACGACCCGTCCTCGTCGAGCTTCGACTGGACCCTGGACGCCAAGCAGCGGGGCGTGCTCCAGCAGGCGAAGGCCCGGGGCGTGGACACGTTCGAGCTCTTCGCCAACTCGCCGATGTGGTGGATGCTCAAGAACGACAACCCGGAGGGCGCCGCCGACGGCCTCTGCAACCTCCAGGACGGCAACTTCGACCGCCACGCGGCCTACCTGGCGACGGTGGCACGGTATGCGCACGACCACTGGGGCATCGACTTCGCCTCGGTCCAGCCGTTCAACGAGCCGGGCCTGAACTGGGGCAACAAGGCGCTGATGGACACCACCCAGGAAGGCTGCTACTACACCCACGCCCAGCAGGCCGACCTCATCCGGCGGACCCGCGCCCAGCTGGACGTCCGGGGCCTGACGGGGACGCTGGTGGCGGGCCTCGACGAGAACGGCACCGCGCTGGCCCGCAACACCTGGACCAGCCCGGAGTTCGACGACGTGACCAAGGCTGCCGTCGGCCGGGTCAACGTGCACGGCTACGACGAACTCGGCGGCGACCGGGTCGGGTTGTACGACGCGGTGTCCGCCGACGGCAAGCGGATCTGGAACTCCGAGTACGGCGACGGGTGGGCGCACGGCCTGGCCCTCGCCGAGAACCTGCACGCCGACCTGCACCTGCTCCACCCTTCGGCCTGGGTGGCCTGGCAGATCCTCGACTGGCACGGCTTCGGTGCGATCAACTTCGACAGCGGGGAACTGGTCGAGGTCAACCCCAAGTACTGGGTGCTCGCCCAGTACATGCGGCACATCCGCCCGGGGATGACGATCATGGACACCGGCCACAACAACGCGGTCGCGGCCTACGACGCCGTCAACCACAAGCTGGTCGTGGTCGCCTACCTCCTTGAGGACGCGCAGTGGCTCACCTTCGACCTGTCGGCGTTCTCGCAGCCGGGCGTGCACGGTGCCGCGGTCAAGCGCTGGGTCACCGGTGTCGGCGCCGGTGACGGCCAGCGCTACCAGTACTACGCGGACACCGTGATGAACGGCGGGCGGTTCTGGTCCGACTGCGGTGCCTACAGCGTCCAGACCTTCGAGGTCTCCGACGTCCACCTGTAGCCGTTCGCGTCCCCGGCCGGGCCCGCCCCGGCCGGGGACCTCCGTCGGCCCGGTCGAACTCCCGGACCGGATCGAGGAAGTGCCCCGCATCCGGGCTTCCGGAACACCCTTCAGCGGTCGCTGAGCTCCTCGGCGAGGATCTCCACCTCCTCGCCCGGGCCGGTGATCGTCAGCCAGTGCAGCACGCGGCGGTTGGCGTGGTGATGCAGGAGATGACGGGCCTCGGGCGGCCACGGGCCGTGCTGAGGCAGTTCCCGCACGAGGACCTCGTCCACGAAGCCGCCGTCCGGGTCGCCCAGGTCGGCTCTCGCATGCACGATGCCGACCAGGCGCAAGGTCGCACTGGCGCTCTCCGAACTCAGCACGAGGACAGCTTCGCTGGGTTGCCGGTCGGTCCGCAGGACGAGTGACGTCAACCAGCAGAACTGGCCGCGCAGCTCTTCGAGGCTCACGGTCGAACACTATCCCGAGCGGTCCCAACAAGGCCGAACTTCATGAGCGGGGTTCGGGCTTCCCGGACTGCTCGGGGTCCAGCTGTTTCGGAGCGTTGACGTGCGCGGGAAGCCGACGGGCTCGACTTCCCGCGCGGGGCGGGAGGGGGGTTATGCCGGGTGCTCGTGGGCGATGGCCCGGAGGACGTCGGCGAGCCACGTCAGGTGGTGGCTCAGTACGCGGTCCGGGTCGGCGACTACGTCCCGCAGGTGCTGCCAGGATTCCGAGAGCTGTCCGATGGTGAGTTCGTCCGGCTCCCGGGTGACGTCGTAGAGGTCGTTCGGGGGGATGGACCAGAAGTAGTCGTTGTCCAGGGCGACGGCATCGCCCGCCGCAGCGGCTTCCATATGACGGAGTACGACGTCGAACGAGCTGCGCAACTCGGCGAAGGACACGGACAGATGTTCATCAGTCATGATCACCATCATGCGGGACCGGTGGGGGTGAGCAGGAAGTCGGCGGGGCCGACTTCCTGTGCGAGGTGGTCGGGTGTCAGGCCTCGGGCGCTCGTGCACCGGGGTCGAGGGGGGCACTGCCGGCTCCGAACCCGCCGGATACGGTGAACACCGGGCGGCAGCAGTGGTGTTCGGAGGGGGAGATCGACATGGCGGCAGTCAGCGTTCCGGGACCTGAACCGGAGTGGGAGGAAGCTCCCGCGTACCAGGGCGGGAAGCGCAACCCTGCGTTCCAGCCGAGCGTGTGGGAGTACGCGGCAAGCTCGTTTCGAGTGGTGGCGGGGCTGCAACCGCCCCTGGCGGCGCTCGCGGCCCGGTTGCGACTGACCATCGAACGAGGCTGGGAAGACCTCGGCTACGTGGACGTTGCCATGTTCCGCATCGGGACGACGGACTTCGCGTTGAGCGAGCTCGAAGGAGCGACCGTCCCGTACACGTTCGTCTGGGTGAGCCGCTCGGTGGACGATGTGGACGCGGCGCTCGGTGTCCTGCTCAACGCCCTTGGCATCGGCCGCGAGGCGCTGGCCTTCCGCGGCACCGTGGAGACCGGCTTCGAGAACTGCAACGGCTGGCCCGGGTAGGGCCGACGGCCGGGCCCACCGCTCGCACGGCTTCGGACCCGAGTGTTCGGCCTCGAAGATGCTCCCGTCGCCGAACGTCGGCTTCATCAGGTGCACCAGAAAGGGCCGGTGACCGTCCATCTCCTGGGCAGCAGCCGCCGTCGGCGCCTCAAAGCCCAGCCGCTCCGAAGGCACGTTGACGTCGAAGTATCCGTGGCGCCGCTGCTCGAAGCGGGTGGAGAGCCCTCGCATCAACGCGCTGAACTCGGCCGGCGCAGCCGAGGGGACAGGCTCCGCCAGTTCGATCACAAGGGTCGGACCAGCCATGCCGGGGCCTGGTGCAGCGCCGCGTTGATCCTTCGGGGGTTCATGCGGCTTCGCGTGGGCTGCCGTCGAAGGGAACCCGCGCGCCGCACGACATACTCCCGGCGGATTACTCCGGTACCTCGCGGGGGCTACGAACGACACCGGAGTGTTTACATCCACGGGCCGATTCGACACGGAGCCGCGGAACCTAGCGTCGATCCCATGAAACGCAATCGCCGTATCAGCGCTGTCGCGGTGCTGGCGCTCGCCGCCCTCGTCACCGGAACCGGCGCCGGGTTCGCCGCCACGGCCACACCGTGGGCCACACCGGTGGCCACGCACGCGTTCGACACCGCACCGGCCACGGCCACGGCCACGGCCACCGCGCCCACGCGGTCCTTCCAAGGCACGCTCCCCGCGCCGACCGGCCCCTACGCCGCCGGCGAGGACGTCATCCACCTCACCGACGCGAGCCGTCCCGACCCGTGGGTGCCGTCATCCGGCCCCCGCCAACTGGCCGTCACGATGGTCTACCCGGCCGTCCCCGGGACCGGGACGCCGGCGCCTTACATGACCCTCGCCGAGGCAGCCGGAGCCATCCAGTTCCGGGGGATGCCGGCGAGCTCCGGCGTCACCCCACAGAACCTTTCCGGCGTCACCACTCACGCCTTCGACGGCGCGCGGCCGCAGCGCGGCAAGTATCCGCTGGCGGTCCTCTCACCCGGGTTCGAGGACCAGCGCATGACGCTCACCTCGCTCGCGACCGACCTGGCCAGTCACGGCTACGTCGTCGCGCTCGTCGGCCACACCTACGAGGACAGCGGCGAGACGCTGGCGAACGGCCGGACGCCGACGTGCGCGATCTGCAACAACCCGGCGCTGGACTTCGACTCCGTCGCCGCCAGCCGCGCGCTGGACGTGTCCTTCGTGATCGACCGGTTGACGCACGGCAGTACCGCGTGGCGCCTGGCACACCTCATCGACAAGCACGAGATCGGCATGGCCGGACACTCCATCGGCGGAGCGGCGGCCGCCGCCACGATGATCGCCGACCCGCGAGTACGGGCCGGAGTGAACATGGACGGCTCCTTCCACCCGGCCCCGATGCCCGGCCGGATCAACCGGCCGTTCCTCATGCTGGGCGCGGCCGCCAACCACTTGCCCAGCAGCCACGACACCACGTGGGGGCAGGCCTGGGCCGCCCTCGGCGGCTACAAGAAGTGGCTGACGGTCGCCGGCGCCGACCACACCAGCTTCACCGACCTGGACGTGCTTCTGGAGGAGGCCGGGTTCCCGACGCCGCCCCTCTCCCCGGAACGCGGGGTGGTGATCACCCGCGAGTACGTGACAGCGTTCTTCGACCAGACGCTGAAGGGCATCCACAGTCCGCTGCTGGACGGCCCCTCGCCGAACAACCCGGAGGTGGTTTTCCAGGACTAGGGCAGCGCCGCGCTGATCCTTCGGGGGCTCATGCGGCTTTGAGTGGGCTGCCGTCGTAGGTCCGGCGGCAGGGCTTGGCGTCGTGTTCGTCGCAGGCCAGGACGAAGGTGTCGATGGCCGCGGCCGGTTCGTCGCGGGAGGCGAACCGGCCGCGGCACAGTGGACGTCGGGTCAGGGTGGAGAAGAACAGCTCGACTCAGCGGCACGGGTGAAGACAACATCCTGCCCACGGGCCTGCCCTTCGGAAGCCCCGAAGGCGCCCTCGACTGCGCCGTCGGCCTCTACCCCGGCGACCCCGCCGGCTGACCGGCGACGCCCGAAGGATCAACGCGGCGCTGCACCAGCCCTCTGTCCGGCCGGACACCGCTCACATTTCTCGTCACCTCGGATCACCTCGAACCCGCCCGAACGGTCGAGTCGCCGACCCGGCGAACCTTCCCGGTCGGAGCACTGGCCCGTGATGCGCGTGGGAAGTCGGCGGGGCCGACTTCTGGTGCGGTGCGGTGCGATGCGGTGCACGAGGCCGCCGGGTGGCGGGCCGCGGTCGGCCGCGTCGTCGCACGTGACAAACCCGGCGACGTCGGCGGCCGTCCCCGGGATACTGGTCTCCCATGGATGAGGTCACGGTCGTCGTCGCCCATTCCGAGCGCGCGACCCTGCGCGTCGGAGACGTGTTCCTGAAGGTGGACGCCGATCAGGCGCGCATCGACGTCGAGGTCGAGGCGATGTCCCTCGCACCGGTCCCGACCCCGAAGGTCCTGTGGCGCAAGCCGCCAGTGCTCGCGATCGCCGCCCTCCCGGGAAGGACCCTCGGGCGCCTCGGCGGGCCGTCGACCGGGTCACCGGCGGAGTGGGCCGCGGCGGGCGCCGCCATCCGGAAGCTGCACGACGCGCCGCTGCCGCCCAGGCCCGGCCGGGCTGGCCGGAGCGTCGTCGCGCTGACGGCGGAACTCGACGACGAGTGCGAGGCGCTCGTGACGAACGGCGTCCTGCCCGCCGACCTGGTCACCCGCAACCGCGAGGTCGCCGAGGCCGCGTTCCGGCCGTGGACTCCGGCGTTCACGCACGGCGACCTGCAGATCGCGCACCTGTTCGTCGAGGGCGGCGAGGTCACCGGCATCATCGACTGGTCCGAGGCGGGCCGGGGTGACGCCCTGTACGACCTCGCCACCTTCACGCTCGGACACGAGGAGCACCTCGACGACGTCATCGCCGGGTACGGCACCGACGTCGACGTCGACCTCGACGTGATCCGCGCGTGGTGGTCGTTGCGAAGCCTGCTGGCGGTTCGCTGGCTGATCGAGCACGGCTTCGACCCCTTCGCGCCGGGCTGCGAGGTCGACGTGCTGAGATCCCGGATGTGAGGCCGCGCCGTCCCGCCTTGTGCACAGGAAGTCGGCCCAGCCGACTTCCTGTGCGGGAGAGCTGAAACCGCCACGCTCCTTCGCACAGGTCGCCCACCCGCCCGCCCGTTCCAGGAACCGCAAGAGCGACGGCGGGCCCGGCCAAGCTTGGGCAGGCCCGCCGAAACCACCACCGAGCAGCACTCACGTCGCCTCACCATCCGTTGCCGCTTCGGCAGGGCCGAAGCGGCAACGGCATGTGCGGCACCACTTCTGCGCAGGAAGTCGGCGGGGTCGACTTCCTATGCGTGGATGGTGGCTTGGGTGCGGCAGTGGGTGAGGGCGTACTTGATGCGGCAATCGGAGGGGAGCACACCGGTGAGGAGTTCGCCGGCGGTGACGAGGGTGGTCCAGTAGGTGGTGGGGTTGCCGGTGCGGGGGAGGGGTCGGGCGGCGGCGAGGGAGAGGTAGGCGGCGGTGAGGTTGCCGGTGGTGAACCAGCGGTGGAGGCCGTGCTGGTGGCCGGGTCGGATGCCGCCCATGGCGTCGATGGCGAGCAGGAAGAGGTCGACGACGGCGAGTTCGGTGTCGGTGAGGGAGGCGGGGACGTCGAAGACGCCGAGGGCTTCGAGGAGTTCGCCGGTGTCGGTCTCGGAGCCCGTGCGGGGGTTGGCGAGGAGGGCGTC
>NZ_JBHXTL010000114.1:2153-32060 GCF_042677365.1 Kitasatospora sp. NPDC127116 | reverse complement strand
CCCCTGGCCGGCCCGGCCGGGCCGGCCGCTCAGCGGATGCCGCGCCGGCGGGTGATGCGGGTGAGCACCGAGCCGGACAGCAGCGCGGCGGCGCCGACCGCGCCGACCGCGGCGACGGCCCGCCCGTGGGAGCCGGTCGCCGCGAGCTCGGCCGGGGCCGCGGCAGCGCCACCGGCAGCGCCACCGGCAGCGCCAGCGGCCTCGCGGATCTGGCGGACGATGTCCTCGGGGTGGGACATCATCGACACGTGCGAGGAGTCGATCTCGACGGTGCGCGACTTGGCGCGCCTGGACTCGAAGCGCTCCAGGTCGGGGGCGATGGCCCGGTCCTGCCGGGAGACGACGAACCACGACGGGATGTCGCGCCAGGCGGCGGCGGTGGCCTTCTCGGCGAACCCGACCTGGGAGACGGGGCGCTGCTCGGCGGCCATCAGCCGGGTGCGGGACTCCGGCAGGTCGGCGGCGAAGACGGCGCGGAACTTCTCGCTCTGGATGTAGAGGTCGACTCCGCCGCCGCCGGTGCCGGTGAAGGGGACGGGGTTGAGCGCGGTGGCGAGGTCACTGCCCGCGAACTTCGTCGACAGTTCGGCCGCGGACTCTCCCACGTCGGGCGCGAACGCCGACACGTAGACCAGAGCCCTGACGTTCGGGTTCCCGGCGGCGGCCTGGGTGATGACGGCTCCGCCGTAGGAGTGGCCGGCCAGCACGATCGGGCCGCTGATGCTCTTGAGCAGACTGGCCACGTAGGCGGCGTCCTCGGTCAGACCGCGCAGCTCGTTGGGCGGGGCGAGGACGGTGAATCCGTCGTCCATGAGGCGCGTGGCGACGTCGTTCCACCCGGAGGCGTCCGCGAACGCGCCGTGCACCAGGACCACCGTCGGCCTCCCGCCGCCGCCCGGCCTGCCGCCGTCCTGGGCGGCCGACGCGGGCGGCGCGGTGGCGGCGACCGCACAGGTCGCGAGCGCCACCACGGCGGCGGAGGAGATCGAACGGCGGGACAGCGATATGCCCATGGTTCCTGCCTTTCAGCGAGGTGAGAGGGGGTTGGAACCACCCTGCTCACACGCTTGTCCGGGCAGCACACCACGCTGCGCACACGGGTGAATCCGCACCGCTGTTCGAGTTTCGGTGCGAGGGCATCCGGTTTCGACGGAGGTCCGCTCCATGTCGATCGACGCGGGCGGACCACCGTTCGGCCCAGCGCGTTCAGAGCTCTCCGGACCTGAACCGGGCCGCCTCGTCCTCCAGGTCCGCCAGGTCGGGCGTGCGGTGGCGGATGGCGCTCACCCACTGGTGGACGAGTGCCCAGAGCTCGGCGAGACGACCGGGGACCGGGGCGCCGAGGAGGGTGAGGAGGCCGGTCGCCGCCGGGTCGCCCTCGTCGCAGGCCGGACAGAGAGCGGTCTCCTTGAAGCCGGTCACCTGCTTCCCGGCCTGATTCGGCCAGGAGTGCGGGTAACGGGCGGTCAGGAGGGCCGGGATTCCGCAGCGTCGACAGGGCGGGAGGACGGCGGTGCGGACCATGACGAGGGGACAGGGTTCGTTGGGAGGCGTCATGCCGGACCCACCCCGGCCTCGGCAGCGACACCGGAGGCGGTCCTCGGGGAGTCGCGGCCGCCGCCCCCGGGTGGGAGGGACCCGCCGATCCGGTCGGGCGGCAGCACCTTGACGGTGCGCCCGCCCCGCGCGCGGGCACGGCCCGGGCTGCGGGAGGAGTCCTCGACGGCGTTCATGGCCTTGGTCCTGCCGAAGGTGTTCACCCGTACGGTCTACCCGTCACCGCGCGTGTCGATGACACGGCGGACGGTGCGGTGTGCCGCCGGTCGTCGAAGAGCCGGCCGCGCGCGGGAGTTCCGGCGGAGCGCACCGGGCCGGTTCGCGCCCGGACCGGCGGCGGCGTGTCGCAGGGCGGCGCGGTGGTCACACTACTGCGGAGAAGATCGCGACGGGCAGGACGAGCTGCCCGTGCGACCACCACGCACACCGGAGGCAGTGACCGTGAAGCGCGTCGGCATCATCGGAGTGGGCGAGATCGGCCGGGCCATCGTGACGGGCCTGCGCCACGGGGACGACAGGGGGCCGGAGGTCCTGCTCTCGCCGCGGGGCGCCCGGACCGCGGCCGAGCTGGCCGAGCGGTACCAGGACGTACGGGTGTGCGCCGACAACCAGGAGGTGGTGGACGGCTCCGAGCTGGTGATCATCGCCCTGCGCCGCCAGGACTGGCGCGAGGCGCTGACCGGCCTGCACGTGCCCGACGACCGGGTCGTGGTCAATGTGGTGCCCGGCGTCGGCACCGGGGAGCTGCGCCGGGTGCTGGCCACCGACGCGGCGGTGACCCACGCCATCCCGCTGCCCACCGTGCGCGAGCGCCGCTGCCTCACCGTGGTCCACCCCTCGCACCCCGACGCGGACGCCTTGTTCGAGCGGTTGGGCGGGGCGCTCCCGGTCGCGGACGAGGTCGCGCTCAGCGTCCTGTCCGCACTGACCTCGACCCAGACCACCCACTACGCGTTCCTCACCACGCTCGTCTCCTGGGCCGTCGACCAGGGCATTCCCGCCGGGGACGCCGACCGCTTCGTCCGGGGCATCTACCAGGACGTCGGCCGCTCGCTCGGCGACGGGACCCGCTCGCTGGAGCGCCTCGCGGCCGAGCACGAGACCCCGGGCGGGAGCAACGAGCGCATCCGCACCAGCTGGTTCGACCAGGCCAACTCCGGGGCCCTGCGCACCGCCCTCGACGGCCTGGTCGGCGACCTGCGCACCGGCCACCGGTAGGCCGGGAACCCCGGAATCCCGCGATCCGTCGGCCCCCGCGGGAGCCGGCGGATCGGGGCTCGGCCGGGTCGCGGCGTATCACGTCCGGCTGACGACCGTTAGCATGACGGGTATGGCGCCGGTGATTGGCGTCGGTTCGCACAGATTCCACAGTGGTGTCGAGGAGTTGACGATGAGTCGCGCATTCCCTCTGTTCCGGACGACCGATCCCGTCCCCGAGGAGGAGCGACGCACCATCCTCGCCGCACCGGGGTTCGGCAAATTCTTCTCCGACCACATGGCCACGGCCACCTGGACGCCCGCCGAGGGCTGGCACGACCGCAAGGTCACCGCGCTGGTGCCGTACTCGCTGCACCCGAGCGCCGCCGTGCTGCACTACGCCCAGGAGATCTTCGAGGGGCTCAAGGCGTACCGCCACGCCGACGGCAGCGTCTGGCTGTTCCGCCCGGAGTTCAACGCCCGCCGCTTCGCCCGCTCCGCCGAGCGGCTCGCCCTGCCGGTGCTGTCGGAGGAGGACTTCCTCGACAGCATCGGGGAGCTGGTCCGCGCGGACGAGGCGTGGGTGCCGGACTCCGCCGACGAGAAGAGCCTCTACCTGCGGCCGTTCATGTTCGCCTCGGAGGCCTTCCTCGGCGTCCGGCCCGCCGAGCAGATCGCCTACTCGGTCATCGCCAGCCCGGCCGGCCCCTACTTCGCCGGCGGCGTCACCGGTATCACGCTCTGGGTCAGCAGCAACTACACCCGCGCCGGGCGGGGCGGCACCGGCGCCGCCAAGTGCGGCGGCAACTACGCCTCCAGCCTGGCCGCGCAGTTGGAGTCCCGCAAGCACGGCTGCGACCAGGTGCTGTTCCTGGACGACACGGGCGGCGAGGGCGACCTGGAGGAGTCCGGCACGATGAACCTGTGCCTGGTCACCTCGGCCGGCGAGCTGGTCACCCCCGCGCTGGGCAACATCCTCGACGGGGTCACCCGGGACTCGATCCTGGCGCTGGCGGGCGAGTTCGGGCTGACCCCGGTGGAGCGCCCGATCACCCTCTCCGAGCTGCGGGCCGGTGCCGCCGACGGCACGATCACCGAGGTGTTCGCCGCCGGGACGGCCGCGGTGGTCACCCCGATCGTCGGATTCAAGGGCGAGGGCTACGAGTTCACCGTCGGCACCGGCTCGCCCGGCAAGCAGACCGTCGCGATCCGCGAGCACATGCTGGACATCCAGTACGGACGCGCCGAGGACGTCCACGGCTGGATGCGGCGGGTGGTCTGACCGCCCCGGGCGGCCCGACCGGGGCTCCGGGGGTTCCCGGCCGGGTTCCAGACCATCACCCGGGGTGGGCCGCGGACGTCCCTGCGACGGACGATCCGGGCCACCGGGCCGCCCGACCCGCCGGGGCCGACCGGCGCCGGGGCCTGTTCGGCTCCAGCGCCCGCCCAACTCCCGGGCCCGCTCAGCTCTTGAGCCGACTCAGCTCTTGAGCCGGCCCGACTCCTCCTCGGGCACGACGACCTCGCGCTTGAGGATCTTTCCGGTCGGCCCCTTGGGCAGCACGTCGACCGTCCAGACCAGCCGCGGGTACTTGTACGGCGCCACCCGCTCCCGGACGAAGCCGCGGATCTCCTCCGGGGTCGCCGAGGCGCCCGCGCGCAGGACCACGGCGGCGGCCACCTCCTGGCCGAGCGTGGGGTGGGGGACGCCGATCACCGTGGCCTCGGCGACCGCCGGGTGCTCGTACAGCACGTCCTCCACCTCCCGCGGGTAGACGTTGAAGCCGCCGCGGATCACGACGTCCTTGCGGCGGTCGACGATCCGGAAGTCGCCCCGCTCGTCGCGGGTGCCGAGGTCACCGGTGTGCAGCCAGCCGTCCCGGACGGTCTGCGCGGTGGTGTCGGGGCGGCGCCAGTAGCCCTTCATCACGTTGTGGCCCCGGATCACCACCTCGCCGACCGTGCCGTCCGGCACCTCGGCGCCCGACTCGTCGACGATGCGCATCCGCACACCCTCGATCGGGATGCCGATGGTGCCCGCGATCCGCTCGCGGTCGCTCCGGTTGGCGCAGGCCAGCGGCGAGGACTCGGACAGCCCGTAGCCCTCCAGCACCACGCAGTCGAAGCCGGTCTCGAAGCCGCGCAGCACCTCCGGCGGCATCGACGCGCCGCCGCCCAGGCACACCCGCAGCGAGGAGACGTCGTACCCGGCGCGCTGCGGGTGGGTCAGCATCAGGGTGTACATGGTCGGGACGCCGAGGAAGACGCTCACCCGGTCGCGCTGGATCACCGCGAGCGCGGCCTGCGGGTCGAAGCGCCGCACCAGGGTCATGCAGGCCCCGACGGCCACCGCGCAGTTGAGGCCGATCACCTGGCCGAAGGAGTGGAACAGCGGCAGCCCGCCGAAGATCACGTCCCGCTCGACCATCCCCAGCACCTGGACGCCGGCCCGGACGTTGGCCACGATGTTGCGGTGGGTCAGTTCGGCGCCCTTGGGCGCCCCGGTGGTGCCGGAGGTGTAGAGGATGACCGCGGTGTCCTCTCCCCCGCGTCCCGCGGTCCGCGGCGGGCCGTCCGGCTGTTCCGCGAGCGTCGCGGCGAGCGCGGAGGGCTCGACGGGGACCAGCCGGGTGCCGGTGCGCCGCGCGCCCTCGACCGCCTGCTCGGTGCCCGCGTGCCAGGCGAGCAGCACGGCCGCCCCGGCGTCGGCGAGGCAGTGCTCGATCTCCCGGGCCTTGAGCAGCGGGTTCATCGGGACGACCACCGCCCCGGCGCGCAGGATGCCGTAGTACAGCACCGCGAACTGCGGCACGTTGGGCAGCAGCACGGCGACCCGGTCGCCGGGCGCGACGCCGAGCCCGGCCAGCCAGTGCGCGGCCCGGGCGCTGGCCGCGTCCAGGTCGGCGAAGCTCAGCACCTCCTCGTCGAGCCGCAGGACGGGGTGCTCCGGGCAGCGCGCGGCGGTCGCGGTGAGCAGGTCGGGAATGCCGTGCGGGTCGCCGGGGAGGCCGGGCGGCCGGCCGGGGCCGCCGTGCGGCGCGTCGGCGTTTCTGTCGGACGGGTCGGGGACGGCGGGCATGCGGGCGCTCCTCGGGGCGGCGGGGCTCGGTCTCATCGTCATACGGTCGGTCGGACGCCGCCGCGCGGCGCGGCGCTCTCGCCGGTGCGCTCACCGACGCCCTCGCCGGCGCCCGAAGCGACGCCGGCGGCGGCGGCGAGCATCCACGGCGCGATCCGCTCCACCAGCCCGCGGTTGTGCCGGATCCAGCGGAAGTGGTCCAGCGGGCGGCCGTCCGCCTGTTCGGCGGTGTAGCTCCAGCGCTCCACCCGGGCCGAGGGCAGCTTGGCGCACAGGTGGTCGACGGCCCGCGGCGGCGCGAGCTCGTCGCCCTGCACGTCCACGGCCAGCACCGGCAGGTCGACCCGGGCCAGCGCCCGTTCGTAGTCGGTGACCGCGCCGCGCACCCGGTAGCGGCCGGTGCGCATCTGCCGCGCCCAGTCCCGCATCAGCCGGGCCGACTCGCGGCCGCCGAACCCGAACCGCTCGCCCGGCCAGTACCCGACCACCGCCGAGGCGACGATCGAGAACTGGCTCAGTGCCAGCCGTCGCAGGCCCGCCCGCGGGCCGAAGGTCCGGTACCAGGCCGATCCGCTGGCCACCAGCACCGCGCCGGCGAGCCGGGGCCGGAAGACGCCGCAGTGCACCAGGCCCAGCTGCCCGCCCAGGCTGTGCCCGAGCAGGAGGCGCGGCGCGCCCGGGAACGCCCCGGCGACCGCGTCGAGCACCGCCCCGAAGTCGTGCTCGACCAGCTCGCGGAAGCCGAAGGCGACCCCGTGCCGCGGCACCGGCCGGCTCTCGCCGTGGCCGCGCAGGTCGCAGGTGGCCACGCTCAGGCCGGCCGCGTGCAGGGCGCGGACCAGCGGGGTGTAGTGCCGGGCGGCCGTTCCCATCGCCGGCAGGACGATCACCACCGGGGCGGCCGGTTCGGGCCGGGCCAGTGCCCGGACGGTGAGCCGGGCCCCGTCGGGCGCGGCGATCTCGGCGATCACGGGGAACCGGGGGGTCTTCACGGCCGCGCCTCCCGGTCGGCGCCGGCGCCCGGCCGCCAGCCGATCACCCCGGCGCCCCAGGTGATGCCCGCGCCGAAGGCGGCGAGGCCGAGCAGCTTCGGGCCGTCCAGCAGGCCCTCCTCGCGGGCGTGGGTCAGGCCCAGCGGGATCGAGGCCGCCGAGGTGTTGGCGACCCGGTGGACGTTCAGGTAGAGCCGCTCCGGGGGCAGCCCCACCTCCTTGCCGACCGCGCGCACGATCCGGGCGTTGGCCTGGTGGGCGACGAACAGGTCGAGGTCCTCGCAGGTCAGGCTGCGCCGGGCGAGCACGTCCCGGGTGGCGGCGGACATCTTCTCCACCGCGTGGTCGAACACCTCCCGGCCGTCCATCCGCAGCTTGCGGTCGTCCCGGTCGGCGTACAGCAGCGGGATCTGCTCGCCGTCGCTGCCGAGCGAGAAGCACGGTTCGGGCGCGCCGGGCACGTCGGCGACCACGGCGGCCCCGGCGCCGTCGGCCAGCAGCACCGCGGTGCCGCGGTCCTCGTGGTCGGTGATCCGGGTCAGCGCGTCGGCGCCGCAGACCAGCACCGCCCCGGCCCGGCCGGTCTCGATCAGCGCGGCGGCGTGGTCCAGGCCGTAGACGAACCCGGCGCAGGCCGCGTGCAGGTCGAAGGCGGTGGCCTGCGGCATCCCGAGCCGGGCGGCGACCTCCACCGACACCCCGGGGGTGACCCTGTCGGGGGTGATGGTGGCGACCACGACGTGCCGGATGCTCGCGGCGGTGCGCCCGGCGCCGCGCAGCGCCTGCTCGGCGGCGGCCACCACGAGGTCGGCGAGCCGGCCGTCCGGCGCGAGGAAGCGGCGCTCCTCGATGCCGGTCCGTTTGACGATCCACTCCGGGGAGGCGCCGATCCGCTCGAAGTAGGCGTTGGGGACGACGCGTTCGGGCAGTGCCGCGCCCACGCCCACGATGGCGGCCGTCATGCCGCGCCCCCTTCCGCGAAGGCCGGGCCGGTGCCCATCCGGACGGCGTGCATCCCGCCGTCCGCGTGCAGGATCTCCCCGCTGACGGTGGCCGCGAGGTCGGAGAGCAGGAACAGCACCGGTCCGACCACCACGGCCGGGTCGCTGCGGTCCCAGCCGAGCGGGGCCTCGGCCTGCCAGCGGTCGGCGATCCGGTCGAAGGTGCTGATCGCCTGCCCGGCGACGGTCTCCACCGGGCCGGCCGCCACCAGGTTGACCCGGATGCCGGACGGCCCGAGGTACATCGCCAGGTAGCGGCAGACCGCGCCGAGGGCCGCCTTGCTCACGCCCATCCAGTCGTAGCCGGCCCAGGCGCCGCTGGCGTCGAAGTCCAGCCCGACGACGCTGCCGCGCCGTCCGCCGGCGGTGAGCAGCGGGGCGAGCGCGGTGGCCAGCGAGTGCAGGGAGACGGCGGCGGTGTGCAGCGCCTGTCCGGCGGCCTCGGGCGGGGTGGTGAGGAAGTTGCCGCTCAGCGCCGTCTGCCGCGCGGCGGCGACGGCGTGCAGCACGCCGTCGACCCCGCCCCAGCGCTGCTCCAGTTCCTTGACCAGCCGGGTGAAGTCCTCGGGCCGGGTGACGTCCAGTTCCAGCACCTCGGTGGGGCGGGGCAGGACGTCCGCCGCCTTCTCGGTGATCCGCCGGGCCCGGCCGAAGCCGGTGAGCAGGACCTCCGCGCCCGCCTCCTGGAGCGCCCTGGCGGTGTGCCAGGCGATGGAGTCCTGGTTGAGCACCCCGGTGATCAGATAGCGGCGTCCGTGGAAGCCGAGCATCACTCCTGGCCTTTCGTCGTACCGATCGCGTCGGCTGCCGCCAGCACCAGGGCCGCGTTGTGTCCGCCGAACCCGAAGGAGGTGGAGAGCCCCGCCCGGCGGCCGCCGGGCAGGGTGGGGGCGGCGAGCGCGGTGGCGCGGTGGATCAGGTTCAGCGGGCCGAGCTTCTCGTCGGGCTCGCGCAGCCCGGCGGTGGGCGGGGCGGTGGCGTGGCGCAGCGCCTGCAGGGTGGCGATGGCCTCGACCGCGCCGGCCGCGCCGAAGAGGTGGCCGGTGCAGGACTTGGTGGAGGACAGCGGAATCCCTTCCAGGGCCGGTCCGAGGGCCAGCCGCAGCGCCTCGCACTCCGAGCGGTCGTTGAGGACGGTGCCGGTGCCGTGCGCGTTGAGGTAGCCGAGCTGTCCGGGGGTGACCCCGGCCGCGTCGAGCGCCAGGGTGACGGCGCGGGCCGCGGGCTCGCCGGTCGGGTCCGGGGCGGTGAGGTGGTGGGCGTCGCAGGTGGCGCCGTAGCCGAGCACCTCGCCGAGCACGGTGGCGCCCCGGGCGGCGGCTCCCGCGGCCGTTTCCAGCACCAGGATTCCGGCGCCCTCGCCGATCAGCAGGCCGTCCCGGTCGCGGTCGAAGGGCACCGAGCGGCCGCTCTCGGACAGCGCGCCGGCGGTCCGGAAGGCGGCCCGCACCAGGTCGGAGGTGGAGGCCTCGGCACCGCCGACCACCACCGCGTCGGCGGCGCCGGCGGCGAGCAGCAGCAGGGCGGTGCCGATCGCCTGGGTCGCGCTGCTGCAGGCCGAGGCCAGGCAGAGCGCCTCGCCCCGGAAGCCGTACCGCTGGGCGATCTGCGAGGCTCCGGCGTTGGCCATCATGGCGGGCACCATGAGCGGGGAGACGAAGTCGCCGCCCTGCTGCCGGAGCACCTCGGCCTGGCTCTCGAAGCTCGCCGTCCCGCCGAGCGCGCAGCCGACCACGCAGGCGACCCGCTCGGCGGGGTAGGGCGGCGGGCCGTCCGTCCATCCCGCCTGGGCCAGGGCCTCGGCGGCGGCCACGAGCGCGAGCTGGGTGAAGCGGTCGGTGCGGCGGATCTGCTGGCGCGACAGGTGGTCGGCGGGCCGGAAGTCCCGGCACAGCCCGAGCCCGTCGGCGAGCCCGCTCTCGCCGGCCACCGCGCGCCGGTGCAGCTCGTCGGCGCCGACGCCCAGCGGGGTCACCGCGCCCAGGCCCGTGACGACGGCCCGGGGCGTCACTCCAGCCCGGCCTTGTGGCGGCACAGGGCGAGCACCTCGCCGACGGTGTACAGCTGGTCGAAGTCCTTGGGCTTCACCGGGATGCCCAGCTGCTTGCGGATGGACTGGCTGAGCTCGACCATGTCGAGCGAGTCGATCTCCAGCTCGTCCAGGGCGGCGTCGTCGACGATGCCCTCGCGTTCGACGCCGAGGTCGACCAGGGCGTCGACGACGAAGTTCTCGATGGCGGTGCGGTCCAGTGTGTCGGGCATGGCTCTCCTCGTCCGCGCGGGGCGGCGGTGGCGGTGCGGTGGACGTACGGGCGGTGCCGTGGGGGCGGTGGCCGGGGACGGCGCGCAGGGGCGGTGGGCTCAGGCCGTGGTGCCGGCCTTGCTCGCGTGGTACGGGGCCCAGTGCCACTGGCGCCAGTAGCTCTCGGCGATGTCCAGCCACTGCTCCAGCCGGGCCGCGTCGTCCAGGAAGCGGTTGGCGCTGACCACCAGCCAGCTGTAGACGGCCTGGCTGTCCCGGCAGCCGCCGCAGTCGCCGGAGGTGCAGCAGAACTGGAGCGACTCGTAGTCGGCGCCCCAGACGTTGAAGCCGGGGATGACCGGGTTGCCGTTGGCGACGCGGTCCTCGTGCTCGGGGGCGTCGACGCTGAGGCTGGGGCAGACGTCGTAGCCGAAGCGGCCGCCCCAGTGCGTCCGGCCGGTCACCAGGGTCCGGATGAAGTACGGGTGGCTCACCACCGCGTGCGGGTAGAGGTCCTTGACCCGCTGCGCCTCGTCCAGCACCCGCTGCTCGTTGGCGATCTTCAGCGGGGTCTCGGTGCCGTGCTCGCTGTAGAAGTTGAAGGTGACGATGTTGCCGTTCTCGGCGATCTTCCGCACGGTGGGCTCGATGTGCTCGACCCCGGCCTCGGAGAGCGCGTAGATGAACAGCACCCGCTGGTCCTCGCGGTAGTGCTTGAGCGCGGTGTCGAACAGGCCGGTGAACTTGGAGCCGTTGACCCGGATCGCGCGCAGGTCGTCGTCGAGCGGGCCGCCGCCGAAGATGCTGACCGCGATGGCGATCTTCTCGAAGCCCTGCTTGGGCATCGGGCGCAGGCCGTTGGTGGAGATGGTGATGTACGGCAGCTGTTCGACGAAGGCCTCGACCCGGCGCGGGACGAGGGTGGGCTCGCCGCCGATCAGGGTGGCCTGGTTGACGCCGTCGTCGGCCAGCTTGCGGGCGAAGGCCCGGATGCGGTCCAGGTCGGAGAGTTCCTTGACGGCCGTGTCGAAGCCGCCCTCGAAGTACCAGCAGCCCTTGCAGCGGATGTTGCAGGTGTTGGTGAGGTGGACCTCGCAGGACCGGACCTCGCGCCCCAGCCGGCGCAGCCGGTGCAGGCGTTCGGCCAGCTCGGGCCGGTCGGCGAGGAGTTCGGCGGTTCGCGCCTTGGCCTCGCGCCGGCTCAGCGGGCGCTGTTCGATGGTGACGGGTGTTGCCATGGCGGTGGGCTCCTCGGGAGTCGCGGGATCGGCGTGCTGCTGCGACTGCTACTCCGGGAGGCGCAGACCCAGGTTCTTGATGCGCGGGGTGACCTTCTCCCGCCACAGGTCGCAGGCCTGGCCGTTGGTGGTCTGTCGCAGGCCGAAGCGGACGGCCAGCCTGGCGCGCTCGGAGCGCGGGCTGCCGAAGATCCGGATGAAGGTCGGCCACAGCCGGTCCAGGGCCTGCTGGAGCTGCTCGCGGCCGTCGTCGGTGGCGGCGAGGTTGCGGCACACCCGGGCGCCGTGGGCGATGTGCACCTTCTCGTCGAGGATGATGGTGCGCACCGCGTCGGCCCAGGGGCGGTAGCTGCTCTGCGCGAACTCGGAGATCATCACCATGGCCGTCTCCTCCCCGATGTAGGAGAAGATCCCGCGCTCGGCCCAGGTGGTGCAGTTGTGGAACTCCTGGGCCCGGAACAGGTTCCGCTCGGCCAGGGTCTGCTTCTCCATGTAGCCGGTGTCCACGCCGATCTCGGCGAGGACCCGCTTGCCGATCTTGTAGTGGTCGTACTCCTCGGCGGCGCGCTCGGCGCAGACCTGCCGCTCCTCCGCGTCGGGGGCCAGCGGCAGGAAGACCTGCACGTAGTCGTCGCCGCCGGAGAGCTCGCCCTCGGTGTTGACCACCATGCCGCGGATCGCGATCTCCCGGTACTCCTCCGGCATCGCGAGGAACTCGTCGGGCGTGCGGACCACCACCGCCTCGTCGTCCAGAATGGAAATCCCCATGGCACAACACCCCGTCTCTGAAGCAGGAATCCGAAGCAGGACATGGTCGGGTGGGAGCGGCCGGGGCGGTTTCCACCGAGGCTCTCGATGACGACCACAAGGAAAAGGACGCCGCCCCCCAGCGGCCGGCGGAGCCCCGTGGCGGCTCCGCTGAACTTCCTCGGAGCGTAGGTGCTGCATTTTGGGCCGAACAAGGTCCCTCACGAATCGTGCCGAACGGATTCGGCCACCCGACACCGTCGGAGGGACTGTTCCGGCCATCGCGACACCGGCGCGACATGCGCAATTATCGTTCCCGAAACGGATCTTGGCGGTTGACCACGGAAAACGAAGCTGGCCGGAAGCAGGCCTGGACCACTCCGGGCGTACCGCCGGGCCGACGTTACGCTGACCCCCATGACCACCGACTCGAACACGGCGGTCGCCACCGTCGACGTCCTCCTGGGCCCCGACCGGCTCAATGAGCTGATCACCGACCAGTTCCCCGACTACGCCGCCTGCCGGGTGACCGACGTGGACGGCCACGCCCTGACCATGGCGGTGGACGGCGACCGGCTGCGCACCCGCCCGGGCGGCACCGTCTCGGGCCCGGAGCAGGCCGGGCTGTGCGACCTGGCCGCGTTCCTCCTGATCAACGCCCGGCTCGGGCCCACCCTGATGGCGCTGACCAGCTCGCTGCAGATCAGCTTCCTCAACCGGCCGCGCCCCGGGGCACTGCGCGTGCACGCCAGGACGGCCAAGTTCGGGCGCCGGCTGTGCGTGGTCCTGGCCGAGCTGCTGGACGCCGACGGCGTCCTGGTGGCCAGCGCCACGCTGACCTACGCGATTCCGCAGGCCCGGCCCGGGACGGTCTGACAGCCCCCTCCTCGGCGCCCCTTCTCGGCGCACTCCTTCTCCGCACGCCGGTTCCCCGCGCTCCGACCCTCCGCACTCCGACCCTCCGCACTCCGACCCTCCGCACGCCGGCTCTCCTCGCACCGGTTTCGCCCTGCCGCCGTTCCGGCCCCGGTGGCCGGACGAATCCGACATTACGAATACGGGGTGGGGTATATTGACAGGGCGGCCCCACCCCTGGGGGCCCGGAGAACGGAGAACGAGATGTGCCGACGAGTCGCCTGCCGCACCTGCGGGAAGCCGACCTTCGCCGGGTGCGGGATGCACGTGGAGCAGGTCCTGGCCGGGGTGCCCGCGTCCGCCCGCTGCGACTGCGCCGCCCGGGGCAGCGCGGGCAAGGGCTGGTTCGGCAGGCTCTTCGGCCGCCGCTGACCCCCGCGTCGACCATCCCGCCCGTCTGTCCGTACGCCAACAACTGGCCAGAGTGGCGCGAAAGATGACAGTAAGTCGGCCGAGTGCGCGATCTTTTGGACAGGAAATGATCTAAGCATTGATCTGGAACCCGTTCACCCTCTAGGTTGCGGTGCAATGTCACACTGAACCGCCATATATGGCGTGCCCGGGGGGACCACGGTGCCGGACACCGCATTGGAAGCAACGCACCAGACCGCGAGCAAGCTGCCCCGGGTCTTCTACCGGCTGGCCGCGGGCGACGCCCTGAACATGTACGGGAGCCAGCTCGACCTGGTCGCGCTGAGCCTGTTCGCCTACGAGGCCGCCGGCAACGCCCTCGGCACGGCCGGGTACCTGGTCCTGCGACTGGGCGGCGGCCTCGTCGGCGGGCTGGTCGCCGGACGGCTGGTGGCCCGGCTGGAGCGACGGCGGCTGATGACGGGCTGCGCCCTGGCCCAGGCGCTGGCACTGGTCGTCGTCGCCCTCGTCCCGGCCTCGATGCGCATCCCCGTGCTCTACCCGCTCGCCCTGGTCCTCGGCGGCGCCGCCGCGGTGGCCTCCGTCGCGCTGCGGACCAGCATCCCCGAGATGGTCGGTGCCGAGCGCCGCGCCCGGGCCAACAGCCTGATGGCGAGCTGCCGTTCGACGGCGATGGTGCTCGGCTTCGCCTCCGCGGGCGTGGTGGTGGCCTGGGCCGGATTCCGGGCCGCGCTGCTCATCGACGCGGCCAGCTTCGTCCTGTTCGGGGCACTGGTGGTCCGGCTGCCCCTGCCCACCCGGGCCGCCCCGGCGGAGGAGCCCGAGACCCGGCCGGAGGAACCCGCCCCGGCAGCCGGAAAGCGCGGCCCCCGGTGGCAGGCACTGGTCGTCCTGCGGGCCGCTCCGGTGGTGGGTGCCATGGCGGGGATCCGACTGCTGGACGCCTTCGGCTCCGCGGCCCACAACATCAGCCTGCCGGTCTTCGCCAACCTGTCCTCCCCCGACAACCCGGCCGCACTGCTCGGCACCTTCTGGGCCACCTGGGCGATTGGCAACCTCGGCGCCCAGCAACTGGTCTCCCGGTTCATGCTGCGCCGGGGCATCGAGCCCGGCGAGCGCGGCTTCGCGCTGGGCACCTGCCTGATGTCCGCCTGCTTCATCCTGGTCTTCACCGACCTCCCGACCCCGCTCTTCCTGCTGGTCGCGATCGGCGCCGGCCTCGGCGACGGCTTCACCGAGATCTCCTACACCACCCGGATCCAGGCCCTCGCCGACGAGCGGCGCGGCGAGGCCTTCGGCATCCTCGCGTCCGCCGAGAACGTCGGCATGGGCACCGGGATGCTGCTGAGCGGCTCACTGCTGGCGGTGGTCAGCCCGCTGACCGTGGTCGGGGTCTCGCACGCCGTCCCGATCGTGCTGGCGCTCGCCTTCCTCGTCCTGGTCGCCCGCACCCGCCGCCGCCGCTGAGCGGCCCGCCCGCCGGCCCCCGCCACCACCCCGGCGTCCCGCGCCGTACGCGACACCGGCCCGACGCACCACTTCCGCGACACCCCCACGCCGCACGCGACACCGCTCCTTCGCACCACCCTCCGGCGCCCGCGCCGTAGGCGACACCGAGCTTTCCCTCGCACTCCCCGGCGCCCCCGCGCCGTACGCGCCACCCGTCTCCGCTCCCCTCCCTGACCCGGGGCGGCCCACACCCGCGCCCCGGCACCGATCCGAAAGGTGCCGAACGTCATGAGCCCCACCGGTCCCGACCACGGCCGGCTGCGAACCCTGGAAGCCCGACTGCTGCTGCGCCCCGAGATCGCGGACTGCGCGCTGCTGCCCGTCGAGCACGGGAACGGCCGCCCAGGCCTGCGGGCCTACCTGGTGCCCGCCGTCGACGGCGATCCCGAGGCCCTGCGCCGCCGGGCCGCCGCGGCGCTGCTGGACGCCGACCCGAGCGCCGAGGTGCACCTCCTGGACGGCATCGTCCGCACCCCCGAGGGCGAACCCGACGCCGCCGCCCTGGCCGCGGCGCTCACCCGGGCGCCGGCCGCGCCCGGCCCCGCCCTGCGCCACCTGCGTGAACTCACCGACCACTGGCGGCCGTTCGGGGAGGCATCGGCGACGGCCGGCACCGCCCCGACGGAGCCGGCGGCCTCGCCCGCGGGCCCCGGGACGGAGGCCGTCGGCGCCCCGCTGCCCGGACCCGCGCCGGACGCGCCCCGGACGCTGCCCGAGGCACTGCTGCGCGCCGCCGAGCTGCACCCCGACCGGGGGCTGCACCTGGTCCGGGCGGGCGGCGAGGCGACCCGGCTGACCTACCGTCAACTCCTCGCCCGGTCGCGCGAGATCCTCACCACCCTGGCCTCCGCCGGAGTGCGGGCCGGGGACCGGGTGATCCTCCAGGTCCCGGACCCGGAGCTCTACTTCCCCACCCTGTGGGCCTGCCTGCTGGGCGGGGTGCAGCCGGTGACGGTGGCGCGCCCGCCGGACTACCACGAGCGCAACCCCGTCCTGGAGAAGCTCTGGCACGCCTGGCAGACCCTGGAGGAGCCACCGGTGCTCGCCTGCGGGCCGGCGGTGGACGGCCTGGAGCGGCTCGGGGAGCTGTACCCGGCGCCGGGCCTGCGGGTGATCGCCGTCGACCGGCCCGCCGACCGGCCCGTCGACGGCGACCGGCCGGCGGCCGCCGAACACGCCCCCGCCCCCGGCGACGTCGCGATCCTCCAGCTGTCCTCCGGCAGCACCGGGCGGTCCAAGGCGGTGCAGATCACCCACCGCGGCATCCTGGAGTACACCGCCGGCGCCGTCGCGAACGGCTGCGATCCGGCCGACACCACGGTCAACTGGCTGCCCCTGGACCACGTCGCCGGACTGCTGATGTTCCACCTGCGCGACGTGGTGCTGGCCGCCGACCAGGTGCAGGTGCCCACCGAACTCGTCCTCGCCGACCCGCTGGTCTGGCTGGACGCGCTGGAGCGCTACCGGGGCGCGCACTCCTGGTCGCCCAACTTCGGCTACCGGCTGGTCGCCGAGGCCGTCCGGGCCGCCGGGCCCGGACGCCACTGGGACCTGTCCGCGGTCAAGTCGCTGATCAACGCCGGCGAGCAGTGCACCGAGGCGGTGCTGGACGAGTTCCTGGCCGCCACCGCCCCGTTCGGCGTCCGCCCCGAGCACCTGCTGCTGGGCTGGGGCATGGCCGAGACCTGCACGGTGATCACCTACAAGCGCTACCACGAGGACGGTTCCCGCCGGCTGGTGCGCACCGACTCGCTCAGCGGCCGGCTGGAGCCCGCCGACCCGGACTCGGTCGAGCGCGGCACCGGCTTCCTCAGCATGGGACGGCCCGCGCCCGGCACCCGGATGCGGGTCACCGACGACAACGGGCGGGCGCTGCCCGAGCACTGGGTCGGCCGGCTCCAGGTCCGCTCCGGCCGGGTGACGCCGGGGTACCTGAACAACCCGGCCGCCAACCAGGAGGCCTTCGTCGGCGACGACTGGTTCGACACCGGGGACCTCGCCTTCCTGACCGACGGCGAGGTGGTGCTGACCGGCCGTCGCAAGGAGATCATCATCGTCAACGGCGTGCACTACTTCTGCCACGAGCTGGAGGACGTGGTGGCCTCCGTGGCGGGGGTGCGCTCCGGCCACGTCGCGGCCTTCGGGGTGCCGGACGAACGCACCGGCACCGAGCAGTTGGTGATCGCCTACGTCCAGAGCGACCCGCAGGCCCCCGCGCCGCCCGTCGCCGCCGAGGTGCGGCAGCTGCTGGCGGCCCGCCGACAGCCCGCGCCCGCCCTGGTGCTCCCCGTCCCGGCGGCCGAGTTCCCCCGCACCACCAGCGGCAAGATCCAGCGCACCGCGCTGCGCCGCCGGCTGCTGGACGGCGAACTCGACGACCACGTCGTGGCGCTGGACCTGGCCGAGGCCAACTCCCGGACGCTGCCGGACTGCGTGCGGCGGCTCGGCTGGGAGCCCCGCCCGGTTCCGCAGGCCGTGGCCGCTCCGCTGGCGGACGAAACGATCCTGCTGCTCGGCCCGTCCGGCCCCGGCACCCTCACCGAGGCCCTGGCCGCCGCCCTGCCGAACGCCCTGGTGGTGGACCGGCCGCCGACCACCGACCCCGAGGACTGGCTGCGGGCCCTCGGGGACCGGACGGCCGACCGGCTGGTCTACCTCTGGAGCGCGACGGCCGACGGACCGGACCGGCCGGACGAGGCACTGCTCGCCCTGCTCCGGGCGCTCCCGGCCCGGCCGCCGCTCCGCGAACTGGTCTCCGTCAGCGCCGGGCTGCACGCCGTACTCCCCGGAGAACTCCCCGGGCCCGCGGCCGCGTTGACCGCGGCGCTGACCGCCGGGGCGCGGGCCGAACAACTGGTGCCCGCCGCCCGGCACCTCGACCTGCCGGGCGAGGCACCGGCCGCGGACCAGGCCGCCGCCCTGCTCGCCCTGCTCACCGATCCCCGGCCCGAACCCGAATCCGCCTGGCGCGCCGGCCGCCCCTGGGTCCCCCGGCTGGAGACGGCCGAGGCCGCCTCCGAGCCGTCCGGGGCGGGCTGCTCGCTGCTCACCCCCGGCGCCCGCTACCTCGTCACCGGCGGCCTCGGCGGGATCGCCGCCGAGCTGCTGCCCGGGCTGCTGCGCGAGTACGGCTCCCGACTGCTGATCGTCGGCCGCAGCGACCTGGACGCCCCGACCGCGGAGGCCGCCGAACGCCGGGCCGCACTGCGCCGACTGGCCGCCCAGGGCGGCCAGGTCGGCTACCGACAGGCCGATGTGACGAACCGTCAGCAGTTGGCGGAGGCCGTCGCCGAGGCCGAACGGGAGTGGCAGGCACCGCTGGACGGCGTGCTCCACCTGGCCGGCGGCTACCGGCTCGCGCTCCTCGCCGACACCGGCACCGAGGACTGGCGGGAGGCCGTCCGGACCAAGGCCGAGGGCACCGACCACCTCATCGAGCTGGTCAAGGAGCGGCCCGGAGCACAGTTCGTCGCCTTCTCCTCGATGATCGGCCTCCAGGAGGCGGTCGGCTCCACCGGCTACGCCGCCGCCAACCGCTACCTGGAGAGCACCGTCGAGCGGCTGCGCCGCGAGAGCGGCACCCCGGCCTGGACGATCTCCTGGGGCCTGTGGCGCGGGGTCGGCATGAACCGCGACACGGAGAACGAGCAGGCCGCCACCGGCCGGGGCATCGCCGTGCTGAGCGCCGCCCACGGGCGCCGACTGGCCGCCCTGCTGCTGGCCGGCGCCCCGGGCCACCGGTACGCCGGTCCGGACCCGAGCTCCCCCGCCGCCCGGCGCCGGCTGCGCGCCACCGCGCCCCGCCCGGTGACCGCGGCCGCCCCGGCGCCGTCCACCGCGGCCCCGGGCACCGCGGCAGCGTCCACCGCGGCAGCGGACGGCCGGCCCGCCGCACAGCCCGTCCCGGGCACCGGCCGGACCGCACCGTCCGGGCTGCGCCGACTCGTCCTGGACGCCTTCGAGTCCGTCCTGGACACCCCGCTGGACCCCGGTCGCCCGCTCGCCGAACTCGGCATCGGCTCCCTCCAGTTGATGCGGGTGCACGGCGCGCTCAGCGCCGTGCTGCCCACGCCCCCGGCGCCCACCGAGCTGTTCCGCCACCCCACCGTGGACGCCCTGATCGAGCACCTGGCCGCCGAACCGGCCGCACCCGCCGCTGCGCTCCGCTCCCCCGCCGCCGGCACCGACGCCGGGCCGGGCGACGACCGCCGGGTGGCGATCGTCGGCCTGGCGCTGCGCCTGCCGGGCGCCGACACCCCCGAGCAGTACTGGCGGAACATCGTCGAGGGCGTCCGCAGCACCACCCGGTTCACCGAGGAGGAGCTGGCGGCCGCCGGACTGCGCCCGGAGGAGTACCGCCACCCCGACTTCGTCCCGGTCACCGGGGCGCTCACCGACGTCGACCACTTCGACGCCGAGGCGTTCGGCATCAGCGGCACCGAGGCCGCGCTGATGGACCCGCAGCAGCGCCTGCTGCTGGAGATCTGCCGCCAGGCCCTGGAGGACGGCGGCTACGACGCGCCGGACCCGGAGCGCCGCGTCGGGGTCTTCGCCGGCACCGGGATGACCCTGTACGCGCTGCGCAACTACTACCAGCACACCCTGGCCGCCACCGCCGACCCGGCCGAACCGGTGGCCGCCCTGCAGACCGCGATCGGCAACCAGGCGGACTTCGCCGCCACCCGGGTCGCCTACCGGCTGGGCCTCACCGGTCCGGCGATCGGCGTGCAGACGGCCTGCTCCACCTCGCTGGTCGCGGTGCACCTGGCCGTGCAGTCCCTGCTGGCGGGCGACTGCGAACTGGCCCTCGCCGGGGCCGCCGCCCTGCACATCCCGCAGGCCGCCGGCTACCGCTACGAGGAGGGGTCGATCCTCTCCCCCGACGGCGCCTGCCGGGCCTTCGACGCCGACGCGGGCGGCACGGTCGGCGGCAACGGCGTCGCCGCCGTCCTGCTCAAGCGCCTCGACCGGGCGCTCGCCGACGGCGACACCGTGCACGGGGTGATCCTCGGCTCGGCCGTCAACAACGACGGCGGACGGAAGGTCGGCTACACCGCGCCCAGCGTGGACGGGCAGGCGGCCGTGGTCGGCCGGGCCCTGGACCTCGCGGGCGTACCGGCCGAGAGCATCGGCTACATCGAGGCCCACGGCACCGGCACCCCGCTCGGCGACCCGATCGAGTTCCGGGCGCTGGCCCAGGCGTTCCGGGCCCGGACCGAGGCCGCCGGGTTCTGCTCGCTCGGCTCGGTCAAGCCCAACATCGGCCACCTGGACACCTGCGCCGGAATGGCGGGCCTGATCAAGGCGCTGCTGGTGCTGCGGCACGGCACCGTCCCGCCGCTGGTGAACTTCACCAGCCCCAACCCCGCGCTGGAGCTGGCCGGCAGCCCGTTCCGGCTCGCCGCCGAGCGCCGGGACTGGCCGGACGGCCCCACCCCGCGCCGGGCCGGGGTCAGCGCCCTGGGCGTCGGCGGCACCAACGCCCACCTGGTGCTGGAGCAGGCCCCGCCCGCCGCCGCGGTGCCCGCGCCGCGGCCGGCCCCGACCGTGCTGCCGCTCTCGGCCCGCACCGCCCAGGGCCTCACCGAGCTGGCCGGACTGCTCCGCGACCGGCTGGACGCCGAACCCGCCCTGGCACCCGGCGACCTGCCGCTCACCCTCGGCGCCGGCCGGCGCGCGCTGCGCCACCGGCTGGCCGTCACCGGCCCCGACCCGGCCGCCCTGCGCAAGGGCCTGGACGCCTTCCTGGCCGGCCGGCCCACCGCCGGCGCGGCCCACCGCGAGACCGGGCGCGGCGAGGTCCGGCCGGTGCTGCTCTTCACCGGCCAGGGCTCCCAGTACCGGGGCATGGCCGCCGAACTGCACGCCGCCTTCCCGGTCTTCCGCGCCGTCCTGGAGGAGTGCGACCGGCTGCACCGCGCGGCCTGGGACGAGCCGCTGCTGCCGCTGCTGCTCGACCCCGCCGCACAGGGCACCGAGGACACCTGGACCACCGAGGCGGCGCAGCCCGCGCTGTTCGCCCTCCAAGTAGCCTACCTGCGGCTCTGGCAGGAGCTCGGCGTGCGTCCCGCCGCGGTCGCCGGGCACAGCGCCGGGGAGTACGCGGCCTTCCACGCGGCCGGCGCGCTCGACCTGGCCGACGGGATGTTCCTGACGGCGCTGCGCGGCCGGCTGATGCACCGGCTGACCGAACCGGGCGCCATGACGGTGGTCTCGGCCGGCCCGGACCGGCTGGCCGGGCTCGGCGACTGGCTGCCCGGGGTGGACCTGGCCGTGGTCAACGGCAAGGGCCAGTGCGTGCTGGCCGGCCCGCCGCGCGAGATCGCCGCCGCCGAGGCCGTACTGGCCGCCGACGGGGTGACCACCGAACGCCTGGCCACCGACCGGGCGTTCCACTCCCGCCTGCTCGACCCGATGCTCGACCCGTTCCGCGACCAGCTGGCCCGGCTGCGCCTGCGGCCGCTGGCCGTCCCGCTGGTCAGCAACCTCGGCGGCGAGGTGCTGGCCCCCGGGACCGTCCCGACGCCCGAGTACTTCCTGCGGCAGACCCGGGAGACCGCCCGGTTCGACCAGGTGCTCGCCGCGCTGGACGGACTGGACCACGAGCTGTTCCTGGAGCTCGGCCCGCACCCGACGCTGACCGGCATGGGCCGCCGGGAGCTGCCGCACCGCCACTTCGTCGCCGGCGGCCGGCGCGGCGCCTCGCCGGAGCAGCAGTTCGACGCCGCCGCGGCCGCGCTGTGGTCGCACGGCGTCCCGCTCGACTGGGCCCGCTTCGCCGCCGCCCGGGACTGGCCGGACGGGCCTGCCCGCCGCGTCCCGCTGCCCACCACCGTCTTCCAACGCCGCCGCCACTGGTTCACCGCCCCTGCCCGGCCCACCATCGAGGACCCCGCCATGCACCAGGACCCACCCCAGCAGAGCGCGCCGGCCGCGACGCCGGCCGCCGCACCGACGCCGAGCCCCGAGGAGCTCGCCGAGCAGGCCGTCCTGCGCCAGGTCGTCGAGCAGACGGCCCGCCAGCTCGGCTACGACGAGGCCTCGGTCGGGACGGACGAGCCGTTCTTCGACCTGGGCGCCGACTCGCTCTCGATGATCAACATGATCCGCGACCTGGAGCGCGCGTTCCGGGTCCGGGTGTCGATGCGCGAACTCTTCGAGGCGGCCGACACCCCGGCCCGGCTGGCCGGGCTGATCGCCTCCCGGCTGGAGCCGGCGGTGCTGGCCACGCTGCTGCCGGCCGCCGAGCCGGAGCCCGTGGCGGAGCCCGAGCCCGCGCCCGTTCCGGCGGCCGCCACGGCTGCGGCGCCCGCTCCGGCCGCCGTTCCCGCTGCCGCTCCCGTTGCCGTCCAGGCCGCCCCGGTGGCCCAGGGCGCACCCGCCGTCCACCCGGCCCCGGCCGTCCAGGCACCGCCCGTCCAGGCACCGCCCGTCCAGGCCCCGGCCGCGGTGCCGGTTCCCCAGCCCGCGCCCGCCGCGCCCACCGCCCCGCAGGCGGTGCCCACCGCGCTGCGGCCGGTGACCGACGGCACCGGCCTGATCGAGCGCCAGCTCGCGCTCCTCGGCCAGTTCTCCGACCTGATGCGCGACCAGCTCGGCCTGCTGGCCGGCGGCGCGCCCGCGCTCCCCCCGGCGCCCGTGCCCGCGGCCCTGCCCCCGGCGGCGGCCGTACCCGTCACCGCCCCGGTCCCGACGCCCGCCGTCGCCCCCGCACCCGCCGCCGAGGCACCCGCCGCAGCGCCCGCCGCGCCCGCCGCCGAGGCACCCGCCCCGCAGGTCCACGGCCCCCGGGTGACCGTCTCCCGCGAGTCCGGCATGGCCTCCGGCGGCCTGACCGACCAGCAGCGCGCCCACGTGGACGAGTTGGTCGCCCGCTTCACCGCCCGCACCACCGCCTCCAAGGCGATCACCCGCCGCCACCGCCGCACCCTGGCGGACAGCCGTGCCGTGGTCGGCTTCCGCTCCGGCACCAAGGAGATGCTCTACCCGCTCGCCGCCCGGCGGGCACAGGGCTCCCGGCTGGAGGACGTCGACGGCAACGCGTACGTCGACATCACCATGGGCTTCGGCGTCCTGCTCTTCGGCCACGACCCGGAGTTCGTCTCCGAGGCCGTCCGCGAGCACCTGTCCTCGGGCCTGCGGCTGGGCCCGCGCGGTCCGGAGACCGGCGAGGCCGCCGAGCTGCTGGCCGAGCTCACCGGCACCGAGCGGGTCGCCTTCGCCAACTCCGGCACCGAGGCGAACGCCGGGGCGATCCGGCTGGCCCGCGCGCACACCGGCCGGGACAAGATCGTCATGTTCGAGGGCTCCTACCACGGCCACTCCGACCAGACCCTGGGCCGGACACTGGGCCGCGGCGCCGACCGGGAGACCGTCCCCGTCTCCATCGGCATCCCCGGCAGCGCGGTCGCCGACCTGCTGGTGCTGCGGTACGGCGACCCGGAGAGCCTCAAGGTCATCGAGGAGCACGGCGACCGGATCGCCGCCGTCCTGGTCGAGCCGGTGCAGAGCCGCCACCCCGGCCGCCAGCCCGCCGACTTCGTCCGCTCGCTGCGCGAACTGACCACCCGGCTCGGCATCGTGCTGGTCTTCGACCAGATGCTCACCGGCTTCCGGCCCCACCTGCGCGGCGCCGAGGGCTTCTGGGGCGTCACCCCCGACATGTCCACCTATGGCAAGGTGCTGGGCGGCGGCTACCCGATCGGCGCGATCGCCGGGCGGGCCGACATCATGGACGGGATCGACGGCGGCCACTGGGACTACGGGGACGACAGCTACCCGCCCAAGGACACCACCTTCTTCGGCGGCACCTACATCCAGCACCCGCTGGCGATGACCGCCGCGGGCGCGGTGCTGCGCCACCTCAAGGCGGCCGGCCCCGGCCTCCAGGAGCGGCTGAACGCCCGCACCGACGAGCTGGCGGCCACCCTGAACGGCTTCTTCGAGGAGGAGGAGTTCCCGCTGCGCCTGGCCCACTTCGGCTCGCTCTTCCGCTTCGAGCCCCGGGCCGACATGGAACTGCTCTTCCCGCACCTGCTGACCCGCGGGGTCTACGTGTGGGAGTGGCGCAACTTCTTCCTCTCCACCGCCCACACCGACGGCGACCTGGAGTTCGTGATCGACTCGGTCCGCGAGTCGCTGCGCGACCTGCGGCGCGGCGGCTTCTTCCCGGCCTCGCCCGGCGTTCGCCTGCCGGCCCCCCGGCCGGCCGCCGAACTCGCCGTCCCCGCCGAGACCGTGCGCGGCCAGGCGGAGCCGATCCCGTACCGGCCGGTCAGCGACCCGCAGCGGCCGGTGGACTTCAGCCTCTACTTCTTCGGCGACTACCCCCTGGACTCCCCGGAGGACGAGAAGTACCGCATCGTCCTGGAGAGCGCCCGCTTCGCCGACCGGCACGACTTCCACTCGGTCTGGCTGCCGGAGCGCCACTTCCACTCCTTCGGCGGCATCTTCCCCAACCCCTCGGTGCTGGCCGCCGCCCTCGCCCGGGAGACCAGCCGGATCCGGCTGAACGCGGGCTGCGCCGTGCTGCCGCTGCACCACCCGGTGCGGGTGGCCGAGGAGTGGTCGGTGGTCGACAACCTGTCCGGCGGCCGGGTCGGCCTGGGCTGCGCCAGCGGCTGGCACCCCAACGACTTCCTGTTCTTCCCCGAGAACTACGGCAGCCACAAGGAGCTGATGCACCGGCAGATCGACACCGTCCGGGCGCTGTGGCGCGGCGAGCCGTACCAGGGCCGCAACGGCAACGGCGAGCCGATCGAGGTGACCCTGCACCCGCGCCCGCTGCAGGACCTGCCGCCCATGTTCACCGCGATCGTCGGCAACCCGGACAGCTTCCGCGAGGCCGCCCGGCACGACCTCGGCGTCATCACCAACCTGATGACCCAGGACATCTCCCAGCTGGCCGAGAACATCGAGGTCTACCGGCGCACCCGGGCCGAGCACGGGCTCGACCCGGAGGCCGGCCGGGTGGTCGTGCTGGTGCACACCTACCTGGGCACCGACCTGGCCACCGCCCGCGAGCAGGCCTACCGGCCGTTCTGCAACTACCTGCGCTCCTCGCTCTCGCTGTTCGGGCAGATGGCCAACAGCCTGGGCCTGACCCTGGACTACGAGAGCGCCCGCGATGACGACCTGGAGTTCGTGCTGGAGCGAGCGTACGAGCGCTACTGCGCCTCCCGCGCGCTGATCGGCACCCCGGAGAGCGTCCAGGGGGTGCTGTCCGAGCTGCGGGCGGCCGGCGCCGACGAGATCGCCGCCTTCGTGGACTTCGGGCTCTCCCCCGACCTGGTGGCGGCCGGCCTGCCCCAGCTCGACGTCCTGCGCCGGGACACCCTGCGCGGCGCGCCGCTGTCCTACGCCCAGCAGCGGATGTGGTTCCTGCACCGGATGCTGCCCGACGGCGGGCAGTACAACGAGGTCAAGGCGATCGCCCTGGACGGCCCGCTCGACCCGCAGGCCCTGGACACCGCGCTGCGCCGACTGGTCGAACGCCACGTCGCGCTGCGCACCGTCTTCCGGGAGCAGGACGGCGAACCGTTCCAGCAGGTGCTGGCGCCGCCCGCCGGCCCGGTGCTGCAGCGGCTCACGGCCGACGGCGGCAGCCCGGACCCGGTGGCCGACCTGGTCGCCGCCGAGGGCGCCCACCGCTTCGACCTCGCCGAGGGCCCGCTGTTCCGGGCCCTGCTGCTGGAGCAGGACGCCGACCGGCACGTCCTGGTCCTCTCGATGCACCACATCGTGATCGACACCCTGTCCACCGTGGTGATCACCCGCGAGCTGGGCGAGCTCTACCTGGCCGCCCGGGAGGACCGGGCCGCCCGGCTCCCGGTGCTCACCACCGGCCCGGCCACCGAGGCCGTCCGCGAGCGGGCCCGGGTGGCCGCCGGCGAGTACGAGGAGAGCCTCGCCCACTGGCGCAAGGTGTTCGGCGGCGGTGACCTGCCGGTGCTGTCCCTGCCCACCGACCGGCCGCGCCCGGCGGTGCCGGACGGCCGCGGCCGCTCCTTCGTCCACCACCTGCCCGCCGAACTCGCCGACGGCTTGCGGGAGTTGGCCCGGTCCAAGCGCTCCACCCTGTTCATGGTGCTGCTGACCGGCTTCGCCGGCGTCCTGCAGCGGTACGCCGGCCAGGACGAGATCGTGCTGGGCACCCCGGTGGCCAACCGGGCCGACGGCACCGAGGACCTGGTCGGGTTCTTCGTCAACACCCTGGCGCTGCGCCTGGACCTCGCCGGCGAGCCGGCCTTCGCCGAGGCGCTCGGCCGGGTCCGCTCCACCGCGCTCGACGCCTACGAGCACCAGCAGCTGCCCTTCGAGGTGCTGGTGCAGGAGCTGAACCCGCAGCGCGACACCAGCCGCAACCCGCTGTTCCAGGTCATGGTCGAGTTCGAGAACCACATGGTCTTCGAACTGGACCTGCCCGGAGTGACGGCCCGTCCGCTGGACCACGTCGCGGACCGCGCCGCCTTCGACCTGACGCTCTTCCTGACCAGCCTGCCCGACGGCATCCGCTGCCACGTCGAGTACGCCGAGACCCTCTTCGACCGGGCCACCGTCGACCGGCTGCTCGGCGCCTTCGAGCGGCTGCTCACCGCCGCGGTCGCCGACCCGGAGCGCCCCCTCGTCGAACTCACCGCCGTGTCCGCCACCGAGGCCGACACCGCCCTGGAGTGCGGCCCCCCGGCCGTCCGGGAACCCGAACACCCGCTGGCCACCATCGCCGCGACCGCGGCCGGACGGCCCGAGCAGACCGCGGTGGTCGCCGCCGACGGCACCGGGACGGACTACCGGACGCTGCTGGCCCGGGCGGACGACCTGGCCGGCCGGCTGCTGGCGGCCGGCGTCCGCGAGGGCAGCCGGGTGGGCGTCCTGCTGCCCCGCTCGGTCGACCTGGTGGCCGCTCTGCTGGCCATCCTGCGCCTCGGCGCCGTCCACGTACCCGTCGACGTGCTGCAGGGCCCCGAGCGCTGCCGGCTGATCGTCGAGGACAGCGCGCCGGTCGTCCTGCTCACCACCACGGACGACGCCCCGGCGGAGCTCGGCCTGACCGTCCCGACGGTGCTCACCGCCACCGCCCCGGCCGACACCGCCGCCGAACTGCCCCCGCTGCCCGCCCCCTCGGCGCAGGCCCCCGCGTACCTGCTCTACACCTCCGGCTCCACCGGCCGCCCCAAGGGCGTGCTGATGCACTCCCTCGCCCTGGCCCACTTCGTGGCCTGGAACGTCGCCGACCACCCCGCGGCCCGTACCCTCCAGTACGCCTCCTGCGGCTTCGACGTCAGCGTCCAGGAGATCCTCACCACGCTGGCCGGCGGCGGCACCCTGCTGCTGATCGAGGAGGAGACCCGCTACGACGTGACGGCGCTGGCCGCCGTGGTCCGCTCCACCCGGGCCGAGCGGCTCCACCTGCCGTACACGCCGCTGGCCGCCCTGGCCGACGCGCTCGGCGAGGAGCCCGTGCCGCACCTGCGGGAGCTGATCTCGGGCGGCGAGCAGGTGCTGGTCACCCCCGGGCTGCGGGCCTTCCTCGGCCGCAACCCCGGCTGCCGGCTGATCAACCACTACGGCCCGACCGAGACCCACGCGCTGACGGCCGGCGAGATCGACCCGGACGGCCCGGAGTACGCGCCGATCGGCCGCCCGACCCCGGGCAGCCGGATCGTGCTGCGCGACCCCGCCGGACGCCGGGTGCCGGCCGGAGCGGTCGGCGAGATCCACGCCCTCGGCGTCCAGGTCGGCATCGGCTACATCGGCCGCGACGAGGAGAGCGCCGCCGTCTTCACCGACACCCCCGACGGCCCGAGCTACCGCACCGGCGACCTCGGCCGCTGGCGCCCGGACGGCCGGCTGGAGTACCTCGGCCGGGCCGACCGCCAGGTCAAGGTGCGCGGCTACCGGGTCGAGCCGGGCGAGATCGAGACCGTGCTGCGCGGCGTTCCCGGCGTGCACGCCGCCGCCGTGACGGCGCGCCGCACCGCGGCGGGCACCGTGCTCGCCGGGTACGTCGGATGCTCGGCCGCCGACCTTCCCCGGGTCGCCGACCGGCTGGCCGACCTGCTGCCCGACTACATGGTGCCCGGACTCTGGGCCACCGTCGACGCCCTGCCGTTCAACGCCCACGGCAAGCTCGACACCGCCGCCCTGCCGGAGCCGCGCCCGCTCGGCGCGGACGAGCCCCAGGCCGCGCCGGCCACCGAGCTGGAGCGGACCGTGCAACGGCTCTGGGAGGAGGAGCTCGGCCGCCCCGTCGGGGTGGAGACCTCCTTCTTCGACCTGGGCGGGCACTCGCTGGCCGCCACCCGGCTGCTGAACCGGGTCCGCGAGGAGACCGGGCTGCGGATCGGCGTGCTGGACTTCTTCCGCCGCCCGACCGTCCGCGCGATGGCCGCCCACGAGCCGGCCGCCGAGCAGCACCCGGCCCCGGCCTTCGAGGAGGGGACCCTGTGAGCACGGCGGAGCACGTTCGAGGAGAGGACGCGGCGAGCACGGCGGAGGACGGCTGGGCGCGGCTGCTGCGCCTGCTCGACGAACGCGAGATCGTGCTGCGCACCACCGGCGAGCGGCTCGGCTACCTGGCCCCCGCCGGAGCGATGGACGAGGAGGTCACCGGCCTCGTCCGGGCCCACCGCGACCGCCTGCTGACCATCCTGACCGGCGCCGGGAAGGCGCTGTCCGCCGCGCCGGCCGGGGTGACCCAGTGGCGGCTGCACAAGGCCCACGGCGACGCGGCCGACCCCGCGGTGTGGAACATCCTCCAGCGGATCACCCTGCGCGGCCCGCTGGAGCCCGGGCGGCTGGCCGCCGCACTGACGGCGGTCACCGAGCGGCACGAGAGCCTGCGGACCCGCTTCGTGGACACCGAGCTCGGCGGGCTCCAGCAGGTGCTGCCGAACACCCCGCTGGACGTCCCGGTCGAGGACCTGCGCGGGCTCGCCCCCGCCGAACGGGACGCGGCCCTCGCCGCGGCCCTGGAGGCCGAGGTCGGCCGCCCGTTCGACCTGACGGCGCCCCCGCTGCTGCGCGCCCGACTGCTGCGCCCGGCGGCGCAGGAGTGGGTGCTGCTGCTGACCATCCACCACATCGCGCTCGACGGCTGGTCGCTGGCCACCGTGCTGGCCGACCTGAGCGCGCTCTACCGCACCGGCGGGCCGCTGCCTGGAGAGGCCGGCCGGATGACCGACCACGCCTGCTGGGAGCGGACGGTCGTCAACCGGGCCTCCATGGCGGCGGCCGCCGACCACTGGGCCAAGACCCTCGGCGGCGCCTCGCTCTCGGTGGACGTGCCCACCGACCGGCCCCGTCCCGAACGGCGCTCCGGGCACGGTGAGACGGCCGAGTTCCGGATCCCGGCGGCGGTGGCCGAGGAGATCGGGCGCTACGCCGCCGCGCGCTCCACCACCGCCTCGGCCGTCGTGGTCGCCGCGTTCGCCCGGCTGCTCGGCTCGCTCAGCGGCTCGTCGGAGGTGCTGATCCTGCTCTCCAACGCCAACCGCCGGCGGCCGGTCGACGAGCAGGTGGTCGGCCTGCTCACCAGCAGCATGCCGATCCTGGTGCCGACCCGGGGCGAGAGCGGCTTCGCGGGCCTGGTGGACCGCGCCGCCGAGGCGATCGCCTCCGCCCTCGACCACTCCCTGATGCCGTTCGGCCTGCTGGTCGAACCGCTGCGGGAGCGCGGCGTCCCCATGCCCGTCGGGTACCCGCAGATCGTGCTCGCCGTCCAGAGCACCCCGCCCATCACCCTCGACCTCCCCGGCCTGACCGTCGAGATCGAGGACATCCCCGGCCACTCCGCCCGCGCCGACTGCGCGTTCTCGCTCACCCCGGACGCCTACGGCTACCTGGGGCAGGTCGAGTACGACGCCGACCTGTTCGACCCGGGCACCGTCCGGGGCTGGCTGGACGCCCTGGTCGCGGACCTGGCCCGGCAGTTGGAGGTCCCGCTCGCGTGACACCCGGTGGGCCCCGGTGGACGGTACGCCGTCCACCGGGGGCCGCCCGCCCCGGGCCCCCGCGGCCCCCCGGGGGGGTCAAGCCCCCGCCGGCGGGGCGCGGGTCA